>CAZHBM010000001.1:0-48146 GCA_964529945.1 uncultured Anaerolineales bacterium
ACATCATGACCAGGCCCGACACAGCATAAATTGCCTGTCGCTGCCACAGGTCGGCCAGGTCCTGGGTCCCACGAGTCGCACTGTCGATCATAGCCACGCCAAAAACGATAAGTAAGACGACTACCCCCGCCAGGACAAAGTCGAAATTTCGCCATACCCTTCTAAACACACACCCTCCTAATGCCGGCGACGCCCACCAAGAACGGGAATATCGGCGGTCAGCCGGCTCTGGCGCTTATTCTGCATCAGGCTGACCTCGACGCCGGTCTCATCAATCTCAACGTATCTGGATATGACCACGATCAGTTCATCTTTCAGTTGTTGTATAAGTTGTGGCGACAGGTTGACACGATCGTGCATCAACACCAGCTCCAACCGGCTCTTGGCTATGTCTCTACTTTTTGCCTTGGACTGACCGAATAATTGGGCAAAGAGGCTCATAGACTACTCCTGAGTTCTTCGCAAAAAGGTGGTTCCTCTCCTAATTGCGCCGCACCAGACGGGCTATGTTCTGTAGCCACGACCCGGAAGTTTTGCCATCCAGAGTTATAAATGGTATGTCCTGTCCCATAAGACGGCCGGCAATGTTACGGAAAGCTTGTCCGGCCAGAGAATTGTTTTCCATCACCACCGGAATGCCCCTGTTGGTGGAAATGATGATGTTCTCATCCTCAGGTACAATGCCCAACAGGTCAATGGCCAACACATCCAAGACGTCCTCGGTGTCCAGCATATCGCCGCGTTGCACCATCGTCGGGCGCAGGCGATTGAGGATCAGGCGCGCCGGGCCTTTCTCCGAGGCCTCAACCAGGCCAACCACGCGATCCGCATCGCGCACCGAAGACACCTCGGGCGTGGTAATAATACACACCTCGTCGGCCGGCGCCACTGCATTCCGGAATCCGGTCTCGATGCCGGCCGGCGAATCGATCAAAATGAAATCAAACTCCGGCCGCAGTTGGTCGCATATGTCAACCATATCTTGAGCACTCACCGACGTTTTGTCCCGGCTTTGGGCGGCCGGAATCATGTACAGCGTCTCGATGTGTTTGTCTTTTATCATGGCCTGGCGCAACCGGCACGCCCCTTCGACAACGTTGACCAGGTCGTACACGATCCGGTTTTCGAGCCCCATCACCACATCGAGGTTGCGCAGGCCGATATCGCCGTCGATGGCAACCACACGCTTCCCCTGCAGAGCCAAAGCGACGCTAAGATTGGCCGTGGCGGTGGTTTTGCCAACGCCCCCCTTGCCTGAAGTAATCGTGATGACTCTGGCACCCATTGTCTTCTCTCTCTTCCCGTTCGCCTAGAACCAGGTCGATAAGGTGTTGGCGGCACGGCGAATCAAATCTGACCGCCAGTCTCCATACAGCGTGTCGGTCTCGCGCCACGGCTCGGCCACGATCTGCCCGTTATGCACGAAAGCCATCTCGGGGACAATCGGCAACTCGGCCGGCTGGTCGCCGTCATTGCCCGGCGAACGGGCCATAAAACGGCCGATACGCAACAGCATAGGCGACAACACCAGGGCACATACCAGGGCGTGCTCATTGCCATCCGCCCCGGCGTGTACGTTTCCCCGCAGGCGCCCCCAGACGACAACGTCCCCGGTGGCCACGATCTCGGCCCCCGGATTGACGTCGCCCAGCAGCACGACGTTGCCTTCATACCGGACGCGTTGGCCCGAGCGCAGGATGCGCTTGACCAGGATCGCCTTCTCATGGTCGGACACCGTCACTTCGTCCTGTCGCGTGCCCGCGCCA
This sequence comes from uncultured Anaerolineales bacterium, assembly GCA_964529945.1. Lineage (GTDB taxonomy): Bacteria > Chloroflexota > Anaerolineae > 4572-78 > NAK82 > CAZHBM01. Next base: position 1,767 of record CAZHBM010000001.1, read on the forward strand.
TCGACCCGCGCCGCGACCGGCGGCGGCAGCGCCGTTTCCAGGCCCAGCTCCGTAGCGACCTGTTGGGATTCCGGGTTATCGCTCAAGATGGCCCACAGGCTCACCTGGTAGCTGCGCAGTAATTCCCCCACGCTCTCTATTTGCTCGCGCGTTAATTGTCGCGGCCCAATCTGCAGCGCCACCCGCCCGCCACGGAAGAAGGAAGGGGTCTGCTCCAACCGATTCACCAGGGCCGCCAACAGCGTCGTCCACTCGCCAGCGCCCAGGTGCACGATCAAGCCGTCGCTGGTTCCCTTAATATTCACATACGTCTGGCTCATTGTATCAACAAGCGAGTAGACCATAAGCTCCTCCTCAAACTAGAGGCGCGGTTCACGTCGCACTGACGTCCATTCAGTCCGCATCAAATTCAACCAGGTAGCGATAGCCGGTCTCCACGTCCAATTCTATCACGTTCGACGGATAGTCCGCCATCTGAATCTGCCATCGCGAGCTTCTCTGTGGATCAACCTCGCCGTAATCAAACTGCCCGTTCTCCCCGGTTACCACCTGGATTGGCGTCATCGGCTCGCCGGTCGAGGCCTCGTCCAACGGCACAATCTCAAGCCGCATATCCGGCAGAGGTAACCCATCCCTGCTCAACACGAAACCCTCGATGGCCGCGCCGCCCTGGCCCCAGCCGTCGGTGCCGACCAGTCGCCCGGTGAAGTTGGCCCCCAGTGGCGCTTCGCTGGTGGCCGGAGGAACGATATCCTCATTTGCCGGCCCTTCATCGTCGGCCTCTATACCAAAATAGGCCCGCAAAATCTTCTGAACGACCGGTACCGATGTTGCCGACCCCTCGCCACCGCCGTAAATGAACACAACCACCGCAATTTCAGGTGCCTGGGCCGGCGCGTAAGCTGCGAACCAGGCGTGACTGGTACGCACGCGGCCGTCCTTATCCAGACAGGCCGGGTAACTGTCGCAGAACTCGGCCGTACCCGTCTTGCCGGCCACTTTCACGCCCGGCACCGACAAATCCTCAGCCGTGCCGCCCGGGGCGGTAACGCCTTCCAATCCTTGCCGGACCAGGGCCAGATTCTCTGGATAGACGCTATCCAACAGGTTTCTGATCACCTGCGGCTCGTGCTTCTCCACCAGGGTGCCTTCGGCGTCCAACACCTCGTCGACCAGGTAGGGTTGGTAGAGAGTCCCCCCATTAGCGACGGCGGCCATCGCATTCACGACCTGCAAAGGTGTTGACAGCACGAACCCCTGGCCGATCCCCATATTGTAGGTGTCGCCCGTAACCCACGTCTCGGCGTAGTTAAAACGCTTCCACTTGGGCGTCGGCACCAACCCGGCCGACTCGCCGGGCAGATCGATCCCTGTCGGGCTGCCCAGGCCGAAAAGCTCGGCATACCGCGCCAGCCGGTCCTCTCCCAACCCAACAAAGCCGGTTGGTTCGTAGCCGCCGGCAATCTCGTAGAAGAAGATGTCACACGACACGGTCAAAGCACGCACCACGCTGACCTTGCCGTGACCGTCGCGATACCAGCAATAGAAGGGCTGCGCTAATTCCGGATCGTCCGGAAAATATTTGTTCGGCAGCCACAACGTCCCCTCGGCCAGAATCGTCGTATCCGGCTGCACCACGCCTTCCTGCAAGGCCCCCGTCGCCGGGATGATCTTGAACGTCGACCCCGGCGGATAAAGCCCGGCTATGGCGTGATCGACCAACGGATGGCGCGGGTCGCGGCTGAGATTCACGTAGTCGCGAACCGAAATACCATCGGCGAACAACTGGTTGTCATACCCGGGCAGCGACACCATCGCCAGCACCTGGCCGTTGCGCGGATCGATGGCAATAGCAACCCCGGACTGTTTCGGAAATTCCTTGATGCCTTCCGCCAGGGCATCGGTCACTGCCTGCTGCAGCTTTGCGTCCAGGGTCAATTTCAGGTTATGCCCCGGCTGGGCCGGAATGGGTTCCCCAATCGTCCGCAGCTTGCGCCCGGTGACGTCTACCTCGACTGTTTCCTTTCCCTTGATGCTGCGCAAGAGCGATTCGTACTGGTATTCCAGTCCGGTCAGGCCGACCTTGTCGTCGGCCCCATACCCCTCAGTTTTGTATTCATCAGCCTGGCCCACGGGGATAGACCCCATGTAGCCTACCATGTGCGCCGTCAACTCGCCGGTGGGATAATCTCGCACCGGGGCGGTCTCAACGAAGACGCCCGGCAGGTTCACTCTCGCCTCTTCAATCACCTCGGCCACCTCGGCCGTGACATCTTCCTTGATGGTGATCGACTGGTATGGCGCGATCAGGCTGGCCGTGTTGGCCAGATCGCTGATGCCTTGTGGGATGGCTGCACCGGCGCCGCCCAGCCCGTCACCCAGCGGTCTCTCCCAAGGAGCCCCCAGCCATCCCCCGACGTAGGGTCCGGGTTGCCGTAATACCATGGCGTCACCCGGGCTGCGTTCGGTGGTAATCGGCATGTCCAGCCATTGTGACAGTTGGGCAAACACCCGCGCCCGCTCTGTCCTGTCGTCTGGCAAATACGCGGGAATGATGACGACGTTGTAGGTGGGACGATTCCTGACGAGCTGCGTGCCGTTACGATCATAAATGACACCCCGCGGGGCGTCCAACGTAACGACGCGGAAACGATTCTGATCGGCCATCAACGCAAATTCCTGACCTCGCGTGACCTGCAAACGCCAAGTCTGAAAAGCCAGGAATACAAAAGCCAGTATGATCAAGCCCCGAAAAACGATCAACCTAAGCTTAACTTCGTATTCAGTCATTTAACTTCATTATACATCAGATTAATAGCCAACGCAACAAGATTTTACCACTATATCTAGTATACCAGACCGATCGTGACCCAATATCTTGTATATCAACGCCAAAAATCGACCTTAAGACCGCTCTGCCATGTAGGCCTGGTGGTAGGCCTCGAAACGCTGCCTCAGATCGGCCGTGACCGGCCCCACCATTCCCGAGCCGACCGTTTGATCTTCCACCCGGACGACCGGCATGATGTGCATGCTGGTGCTGGTGACGAACATCTCGCTGAAGTTGGACAGCTCGCTCAACGGCAACGGTGCCTCCTGCACCTGGTAACCGGCTTCCAGCGCCAGGCGGACCACGATGTCACGCGTGATGCCTGACAGTACCAAATCGGACGGTGACGTCAACAGAGTACCGTCAACCACGGTGAAGATGTTGCTGCGCGATCCCTCGGTCATGATGCCCCGATCGCACAGAATGGCCTCGCGGGCGCCATGGCGGGCGGCTTCGCGCTGCCCCAAATAGTTCACCAACGTATTCAGCGACTTGCACTTGGGCAGCGAACGCGCGCCGGCGTACAATACGGCCACCGCCCCCCGCTCGTACTCCTCGGCCGGGAAACGCGGCAACTCCTGTGGCACCACGGCCACCAACACGTCCTCCTCCGGCAGGCTTGACCCCAGGACGATAATGCGCAAGCGAACGTCTTGTGGGCCGACGTCCCGCAGCAAGTCGTCACACCAGCGCTCGATGTCGCCCGGACTGTACGGAAGGCTGAGTTCGATCAGAGCGGCCGACTCGAACATGCGCACCAGGTGATCGTACAGGTGAAAAGGCGTTCCCTCGATGACTTCGATGCTCTCGTACACACCAAAGCTGCTAAACAACGCTGGACTCAGCAGCGGTACTCTGGCGTCCTCCAACGGCCGAATTTGGCCGTTGAGCATCACGTGATACAATCCCATTAATACCTCCAAAAGCCAGGCACGAAAAAAAGTCCTGCATTCCCTCGGCGGGTTTGCCGGGCTGCGCCTGGATCACGTCGCTCAATTTTACTCTCAAACCAAGGTAAAGCAAAAGATGACTGAAATCTCAAAGCAGCCCAACGCGCAGATGTGTTTCGTGTGCGGCCTGGAAAACCCGGTCGGGTTGAAGATGCACTTCTACCAGGACGCAGACGGGCGCACATTGGCCCAATTCACGCCGGAGAAAAAATACGAGGGCTACCCGGGCGTCGTCCACGGCGGCATCGTCACCGCCATGCTCGACGAGGTGCTCGGCCGGGCCGCCATCGCCGCCGGGGAATGGACGGTAACGGTCCGGCTCAACGTGCGCTTCAGAAGACCGGTGCCCATCGGTCACCGGTTGACCGTCGTCGGCGAAGTCACCGGCCACAAGCGCAACCTGCTCGAGGCCTGCGGCCAAATACTGCTCGAGGACGGCCAGGTGGCGGCCGAGGCTACAGGCACGTTTATGAAAATGCCCTCCGAAAACCTCGACCAGATGGTAGACGAGGCCGGCTACTGGAAAGTGGTACCCGATCCGGCACCGCCCACTTTTGGGGCTCCGGTCTGCCGGTCCGAAGGACACCACCACCCCAATTCGTCGGGCTGAATGGCAGCCGCCGGCCTGGTTTCATTCACCCTTGTTCCGGATTTGCTCCAGCGCCCAGGCAGCGTGTTCCCGGACCAGGGGCTCGCTGTCTTGGGCCGCCCGGCGCAATGCCGGCAGCGCCGCTTGACTCCCCCAATTGCCCAACGCCACGGCCACGTTGCGCAACAGTCCGCGTCGCTTGCTGCGCCATAATGGCGTGTTCCGGAAACGCTGCCGGAATTGGCTTTCGGACAACGTTATCAAATCCAACAGGCGCGGAGCCACCCGTTCGGGGTCGACGTCCGGCGCTTTAATGGCCGCCGAACGGGCGTAACGCCGGGGCCACGGGCAAACCGACTGGCAGGCGTCGCAGCCAAAGATCCAATTGCCCATCTGCGGGCGGATTGTCTCCGGAATGGAGCCCTTCAATTCGATGGTCAGGTACGAAATGCAGCGCCGGCTGTCCAGCACGTAAGCGGCCGTCAACGCACCTGTCGGGCAGGCAGCCAGGCAACGCCGGCACTGCCCGCAACCGGCCGGGGCCGGTTGCGTCTGTCCTCTATCGGCTGCTGCCGCCGGCCGTCGCCAGGTGATTTCGGCGCCCTCCTGCACCGCCGGTTGGTCGTAGTCGAGCTGCGTCGCCACCAATATCTCACCCAAGAAGAGGAAGGATCCGTAGAGCGGGCTGATCAGGTTGGTGTTGCGCCCGATAAACCCCAGGCCGGCCAGGGCAGCCGCGTCGCGCTCCAGCACCGGCCCGGTATCGACGTAGACCCGCAGGGCCACATCCTGTCTCAGCTCGCCGGCGATGAACTCGGCCAAATCGCCCAGCCGGGGTGTCATCGTCTCGTGGTAGTCGCTGCCCCAGGCGTAGCGCGCGATCCGGCCGCGCGATGGGTCGTTCCACAAGACCTCGGGACAATCGCCCTGGTAGTAAGAAAGCCCGACAACGACCACGCTCTGCGCCCCGGGCAACACCAACTGCGGGTTCTGGCGGCGCTCAACGTCGCGTACCATGTAGCCCATCTGGGCGGCATAGCCGGCTTCGACCCAGGAGGCATAGGCGTCGGCGTGTGTCGCCCGCTGCACCGGCGCGATCCCGACAAGGTCGAACCCCAGCGCGTGGGCTTTCTCCTTCACCCGGTCTGTCAGGCTCATGAGTGACTCCCCTGCGACGTCAACGTCTGAATCTCTCTATCACCTCCTGCAAGGAGAAATCCCCTCCCGCCTTCTCGCGAACGGTCCGCATGCGATCGTCGTACGCAGCAGACTCATCCTGGTAAAACAAACCCAGGTATAGTTTGTTCTCCTCCCAGGCCAGCTTCGTGGCCGCGATCCGGTCCGTCGTGTCGTGGTCCTCCGGGATCGGCACCGCCTGCTGCTTGCAGATGGCGTAGGTATCGTTGAATGTGACGCACGGGCTGAGGACATGCACAAATGAAAATCCGCGATGCTGGATGGCTTGCTTGATCAGCCCGGCCAGGTTCTGCACCTTGGACGAAAGACCCTGGGCCACAAAAGAGGCACCGTAGGCCAATACCATGGCAATTGGGTTGGCCGGCGTATCGACGGACCCGTACGGCGACGCCCGCCGCTCGATTCCACAAGGGCTGGTCGGAGAGGGTTGGCCTTTGGTCATACCGTAGATGGCGTTATCCATCACAATGTAGGTGATGTCCACGTTACGCCGGGCGGCATGGGGCAGATGACCGGCCCCAATGCTGAACGCGTCGCCGTCTCCACCCACAGCCAACACCGTCAGCTGTGGGTTGGCCATTTTGACGCCCGTGGCCAATGGCAGCGCGCGACCGTGCACGCCGTGGAAGCCGTACGATTTCAAATAAGCCGGGAATCGTCCCGAACAGCCAATCCCCGACGTGATGGCCACGTAGGTCGGGTCCAATTCCAGCTCCACAAACGCCTTGATGGTAGCCGTCAGGACCCCGTAATCGCCACAGCCCGGACACCACACCGGCTTGACGTCGCTCTTCCACTCTTTGGCCGTAATCGGCTCGGATAATGTAATCATCCTATCTCCCTTTCCCATCCACATCTCACGCAGGGCAGATCAGTATTTCAGTGCCACCTGGCCCACACGCTGGGACGGCACCATCCTGGCCCGGCGCGTGAGCAGGTCTGTCACCTGGACGATCTCGTTGTAGATCTCCGACGGACTGAAAGGCAGCCCCTGGTACTTGTTCAAAGAGATGATGTCTATCTTGTCGCGTACCAATTCGTGGGTATAGCGGTGTTCGACCACTCGGGCGAACTGCCCCAGCCAGTTGAGCTCAGGAATGATGATTGCCCGCCGGCCGCGAATGAAACGGCGGATGCGATTGTCCGGCATTGGAAAGAGCACCTTGGGGAACAAAGCCTCAACCTTGTAGCCATCAGCCTGGGCGCGTACCATAGCCTCCTTGACCGGGCCGAGGGTGCTTCCCCAGGCCATAATGCCGATGGCCGCATCACGGTCGCCCCAGCGCTCGACCGCGTTTTCCAGCCGGAAAACCGCCTCGCGGGCAGCATCCACCTTGCGCCAGCGTTTGTCCATCATCGCCTCGTGCACCTTGGGAGCGTGATCCGGCTTTCCCGTCTCATTGTGTTCCAGGCCGTCGGCCGTGTACTCGCCTCCCGCCATGCCCGGCACGGACATGGGAGAGACGCCATTCTCCGTGATCCGGTAGCGCTTGAACTGGCCCTTTTTGCTCAGGTCGGCGATCAACCGCTCCGAGGTGAGAAGCTCGTGACTTCGGAAAGGATCGCGCCACGTTTCGACGCGCGGCGCCAGGGCCTGGTCGATGAGCACAATCGCCGGCATCTGGTAGGTCTCAGCCAGCCGGAATGCGTTGATCATCTGAAAAAAACAGTCCTCAACCGAGCTGGGCGCCAACACGAAACGCGGCGGCTCGTCGTTGCCGGCGTAAAATGCCAGATACAGGTCGCCTTGAGAGGTCTTGGTCGGCATGCCGGTCGATGGGCCGGCCCGCTGGACGTCCACCACGACGATCGGGATTTCGGCCATACTGGCCAGCCCAAGCGATTCGATCATCAACGCCAGACCGGGGCCTGAGGTGGAAGTCATCGCCGGCGCCCCGGCAAACGAGGCACCGATAATCATATTGATGGCCGCGATTTCGTCTTCGGCCTGGACCAGCGCCCCCCCCACCCGGGGCAGTTCCTTTGCCAGGAACTCCATGATTTCTGTGGCCGGGGTGATCGGGTAGCCGGCAAAGAAGCGGCAACCGGCCGCCAGTGCGCCCATTGCCAGAGCCTGGTTGCCTGTCATCACCAGCTTGTCCTGCGGCGCATTCACGGGTGGCTCCAGATAGGCACACGGCCGGTGGACGAATTTCTGGCGCGCATATTTGAAGCCCAACTCCAGCGCTTCCAGGTTTCGCGCCAACAGGTCGGGATAACGCCCCAGGCGCCGTTCCACGATCTCGCGCGCCCTCTCCAGAGTCAGGCCCAATAGCTGGACCAGGGCGCCGATCACGATCAGGTTGGCGCCCCTGATGAAGTCCATTTCGCTGGCCAATCGCGTGACCGGGACCGGGAACAGCGAGTGAAGGCCGTAACTGTGCACCGGCTGTACCCGCTCATCGTCGTAAATGAGCACGCCTTCCGAATCTAACGCCTCGATGTGGGCGTCGTAGCTCTCCTGGTTCAACGCCACCAACACGTTGATCCTGTCGCCTTGTGACAGAACCGGGCGATCCGCAATCCGGGCCTGGAAAATCACGTTTCCTCCCCGGATTTCGGACGGATAGGTGCGGAAGGTGTATACCTCCAGGCCGGAATAGGCTGCAATGCGCACGAAAATCTCGCCGATTGTCACAATACCTTCACCGGATTCGCCCCCGATGCGTATCACGATGTCGTTCACAGCCATAGTTTTCGTCTCCTTATGGATTTCCAACGCCCATTTCGCCCGATTCAGGCGCCTGCTGGCTGATCTGTGTGTTAATACGTGTTTTGGATGCCTTCAACCGGGCCAGGTGTTTCATCACAGTGTCTTGCCCGCGACCGAAGAAGTCGTGCAGGCGCACGTAGTCGGCGTACAATTGATCGTAAACCATCGCCTGGGCAGGGTTGGGTTGGTAGACCCTGTCACTCAACCGCGCCATCACCGCAGCCGCGCTTTTTATGTCCGGATGTCCGCCACGTTCGGGCCCGGCAGCCACCGCCGCATGCATGGCCGACCCGAGCGCGGATACCTGGGACGAGGCCCCGATCTGGATCGGGTACTGGGTGACGTCGGCGAAGATCTGCATCAGCAGTTGGTTCCGCTGCGGCAGGCCGCCCACCGCAATGATCTCGTCGATGGCCAGGCCGTTGTCCTTGAACGCGTCGACGATCAAGCGCGTGCCGAAAGCCAACGATTCCATCAATGCCCGGTAGATGGCCGGGGCCTGCGTGTCCAGCGTCAACCCCACCACCACGCCTTGCAGGTCGGCGTCTACCAGCACGGAGCGGTTGCCGTTCAGCCAATCCAGAGCCAGCAGGCCGCTTTCACCCGGCGCCAACTGTTCCGCCTCGACCTCCAGCAAGTGGAACAGGTCGCTGCCTTCGGCCGCCGCCCGGTTGTGGTAGGCCGGCGGTACGGCGTGGGCCACGAACCAGCTCAGCGTGTCACCACCGCTGCACTGGCCGGCTTCGACGCCGTAGGTACCTGGCACCATCCCGTCCTCCAGGCAGCCGCACATGCCGTCGAAGCTCACCGGACAGTCACTGAGGGCGAGGTGGCAAATCGAAGTTCCCATCACCATTACCAGGCGACCGGGTGTCGTAACCGTACTGGCCGGCACCGCCGCGTGGGCGTCGGCGTTGGCTACCGCCACAGCGATACCCGCCGGCAAGCCCACAGCAGCCGCCGCCTTATCGGTCAAAGCGCCGGCCCTGGCACCGAGAGGCAACACCCGCGGCACCATCTTCTCCTGCACTACGTTTCTCAACCGGGGATGGAGAGCCCCCAGAAATTCCGGCGAGGGAAAGCCGGTCTCAGGCGCCCACTGGGCCTTATACCCTGCCAGCCCCTGGGTGGTCGTACGCTCCCCCGAAAGCTGCCAGACCATCCAATCAGCGGCCTCGACAAAAACGTCGGTCGCCTCGTATACTTCAGGCGCCTCTTCCAGGATCTCCAACACTTTGCTGAAGAACCACTCGCTCGAGATGCGGCCGCCATAATCGACCAACCAGGGTTGGCCGCTGTCGGCAGCCAGTTGCGTGATGCGCTCCGCTTGAGGTTGGGCCGAATGGTGCTTCCACAATTTGACCCACGCGTGAGGATTTTTTTCCCAGCGGGAGAGTAAACAAAGAGGGGTGCCGTCGGAAGAAACCGGCATGAGTGTACAGGTCGTGAAGTCCAGGCCCAGGCCGATCACATCAGCTGCATCGACGCCGCTCAACGCCAATGCGTCCGCAGTCGCCCGGGACCAACATAACAAATAGTCGTTTGGATGTTGCAGCGCCCAACCTGGCGGCAGAGGCTTACCACTTGCGGGCAAAATCCGGTCAATCACTCCGTGTGGGTAACGGCACACGGCCATGCCCAATTCCTGCCCATTGGACACGTCTACAACAACGGCTCTAACCGATTCTGTACCGAAATCCAGACCGATCGCGTATTTAGCCAAGAGATTGCCTCAGCCTATTTCTCGTCGCACGTTGCCTATCAGGGGCAGCCGATCACGCCTCCTGACCCGCCGTCTGGCGCAAATAGGCCTCGATGAAGCCGTCCAGGCGACCATCGAGTACGGCCTCAGCATTGCCCACTTCGTAGCCTGTGCGATGATCTTTGACCATCTTATATGGATGTAACACATAGGATCGGATCTGGTTACCCCAGCCGGCATCGACGTGCTCCCCCTTGAGCTTCGCCTGCTCTTCCTCTCGTTTTTGGCGCTCCAATTCATAGAGACGGCCGCGCAGGATGCGCAGCGCCATTTCACGGTTCTGGGCCTGTGACCGCTCGTTTTGACAGGTTACCACAACACCGGTCGGCTCGTGGGTCAGGCGAATGGCGGTCGAGTTCTTTTGCACGTGTTGCCCGCCGGCGCCGGATGACTTGTAGACGTCAACCCGGATATCCTCGGGATTAAGATCGATGTCGATGTCCGTTTCGATGTCGGGCACGACCTCCACCAGGGCAAAGGACGTATGCCGGCGATGGGCCGAGTCGAACGGCGACAGGCGGACCAGGCGGTGCACGCCTCGCTCGGTGCGCAGATAGCCGTACGCCCAAGACCCTTCGACCAAGATGGTCACGCTCTTCAACCCGGCTTCCTCACCCGGCATCGAATCGACCACCTGCGCCTTGTAGCCGCTGGCTTCGGCCCAGCGCAAGTACATGCGCAGCAGCATCTCGGTCCAGTCCTGGCTCTCTGTGCCGCCGGCTCCGGCGTGAATAGACAGCAACGCATCGTTGCGGTCGTATTTTCCCGACATCTGCAATCGAAACTCGAGCTTCTCCAGTTCGTTTTGGATGGCAGATACCTCGGCGGTCAGCTCGTCGCCAATGTTTTGATCCTCGTCGTCCTCTGCACCGGCCAGCGTGGCCAACTCGAGGGCATAGGAAATACGCTGGCTCAGCCCGTGCCAGGTGGCCAGCTCCTCGCGCAGGCCGGCCAACCGGCGCATTTGTGCCTGCGCCTGTTTCTGATCGTCCCAGAAATCCGGTACGGCCGATGCTTTTTCCAGCTCGGCGATGGTTCGTTCTTTTTTAGCCAGGTCAAAGATGCACCTGTATCTCATCGACCCGCTTGCGCAGGTCAGTCAGTCTGGTTACCAGTTCTTCCATAAATATATCCTCGCATTATCGGGATCTAGGCCGCCAACAGGCCGTCCACAAACGTTTCGGCGTCGAACTCGGCCAGGTCATCCATATCTTCTCCGGTACCGATAAAACGCACCGGCACGCCCAGCTCACGTGCAATGGCAAACACCACGCCGCCCTTGGCCGTCCCATCCAGTTTGGCCAGAACGACGCCGGTGATGCCTGCGCTTTCCTTGAAATGACGCGCCTGGCTGATGGCGTTCTGCCCGGTGGTCGCATCCAGAACCAGCAGCGTCTCGTGCGGCGCTTCGTGTACCTGCCGCGCTGCGATCGCCCGAATCTTCTCCAACTCTTTCATCAAGTTGAATTTGGTATGCAGGCGACCGGCCGTGTCGATGATGACCAAATCGGCCCCGCGGGCCTGGGCGCTTTTGATGGCATCGAAAACCACCGCTCCCGGATCCGCCCCGGGCTGGTGGGCGATCGTCGTCACGCCCGCTCGTTCGCCCCACAGCTTCAACTGGTCGATGGCCGCCGCCCGGAAGGTATCCGCTGCCGCCAGTACAACTTTTTGTCCCTGCTTCTGATAATAGTTGGCCAATTTGGCAATGGTCGTCGTCTTGCCCGACCCATTGACGCCAACGACCAGCATGACGTCCAGCAACCGTTTCTTCCCCAACGCCGATTGCTGCCCGGCCTTGAGAAGACTCACCATCTCATCCCGGATGATCTGCTTGGCGTCGGTCGCTTTGGTAATGCCGGCGGCATTGACCCGGTTCTTGACCGCCGTGACCAAAGCCAGGCTGGTCTCCACGCCCACGTCGGATTGGATCAACAGGTCTTCCAGGTCTTGCCACATTTCGTCGTCGACTTCGCCGACGCCAAACATATTCGAAATCTGGCCGAAGAACGAACTGCGCGTTCGTTCCAATCCCTGCCAGAGTTTGCCGCCTTTAAGTGCCACCTGGTTTACTCCCATCTAAGCCACTGAAATACAAACGTTTATTATAGACGAACCCGTTTGCCATGCCAAAAAGCCGGCGCTTGCTTCACTGCACGACACGAAAATGATACAATCGCCCGCCGTCCACGTCGCGCGTATCCAGTAATTCTGCATGATTCTGCAAGAAATCCATAGCGGTCAACTCGGAAACAGAGTCGCTGCCGGGATCGCTGTCATACAGCCACCAGACACTGTGTTCAGAGGCTATCGCTTCCAGCAAGGTCCGCGTTTCATCCTCCACCCTGGCCGGCGGGGGTGCGTAGTCGTCCAGCATGTAAAAGGTCAACTGTTGCCGCAGGTAAGGATACAGCCAGTCGTAAGTGCGGTCATCGAAGCTGTCCAGCACCAGGACATCGCCGGTCTGTGATTCCGTTCTCAAGATGTCTATCGTCGCCCGGTAAGGAGACATCCGGTAACGGGCATCGAAATACCCGTTGACGAAAAAGATGCTTGCCGGTACGGCGCCGATGGTGACGATGGCGATCAATCCCACCAGCGCCCAGCGACGCAGCCGCACCACTGTAGAATTTACCCAATCCGGCCGGCCGACCAGAACAAACTCGACCGCCAGCATCACAAACACCACCGTCCGCAGGCCCACCGTCAGGACCAGCAGCCAATGCTCGTCCGGCACCATGGTAAAGAACACGTTGCCTTCGACCAAATTGGCCACGCTGACCAAAACGGCGTAGGCCGCGCCTCTGAGGGTCGGCAACAACATAGCCACAAAAACCAGTATCCAGCCCAGCCATTGCGGGCTGTAGCCCTTGGAGTAGAGCATGAAGATGGCAACCGTCACCCCTGCGAAGGCCGTCACCGCCCGCGGATTCGTCCACTCCCAGCGCCGGGTGTACAAGAAGCCGTACAACAAGGCGAATACCACGCTGATCCACATCCACGGAAGACTCGGCCCCGGCGTCCGGGTGGGTATCCACGCCAGATTGCGCATATCCAGCGGGGCAACGCCGTAGCCAAAGTCGCCTACCAGTAGGGCCCAAACCGTCTCCCACGGCCCGCGAACGCCGTTCATCAACAGTGAGCCCCACAGAATGCGTGAGTTCATCAGGTAAAAAGGCAGCCCGATAGCGATTACCGTCGCCGCAAAAACACCCAGATAGGCCACCACGTGGCGCACGTCCAACACCAGGTTAAGCGCCGCCACCCGAATCTGCCACCGGCCGCCGTGCGGCGCTTCGTCGTCGCCGGCAAGCAGACTGCGCGACAGGCGCACGCCGATGGGCAAGATCACAATCGGAACCAGCTTGAACATGAAGCCGACGCCTGTCGTCAAAGCGCTCCACAAAGGCCGGCGCTCGATGAGCAGATACAGGCTGGCCAGGAAGAAGAAAATGGGGATGGCATCAAACCAGCCGGTCATCACATACACCGGCACGAACAGCACTGTGTAGAACCAGGCCGACCGCAACGCCCAGCGCCGGCCTGACGCCCGGTGGGCAATCAAAAAGACCATTGCCAGGTTGCCGGTTTCGAACAACAAAAAGCAGCCGCCTATCATCAACGAATACCACAGGTCGGGCGCCTCCCAGGGGGGTAACAGGCTGCTCAACCAGCCGACGGCAACCACAAGCCAGGCAAAAAGAGGCGGGTAGGGGAACCACAAATTCACGTACGGCTGGTACCCCTGCCGGGTTAAGAGGGCGTAATCCCGGTAATAGTAGAAGTCGGAGTAGTCGAGCACCAATCCGCCCGGCCGGTAAGCCAGCAAGGTCAGTACTCTAAAGGCCACAAAGAGTACCACGATCAGCAGAAATTCCCGGGAATATCTCCAGGGAAAAACAGCTTCCTCACCTGGGGTGAAAGATGTCGATTGGCCCGACTCAGTACAGGGAGTCAGTTGGTCCCGTGGCATTAAGCGCAAGTCCCTAAATCCCTAAAGAACCGGTTACAGACGACCATCAGAAACATACCGCCGGTCACAGTTCCGGTTGAATACCCAGAATCTCTTGCTGGTACCAGGCCCACATTTGAGCCAAACCGGTCTCGACCGGTGTCTGTGGGTCGTAATCCAGCAACTTGCGCGCCTTGCTGATGTCGGCGAAGGTTATCTTCGGCTCACTCGGCGGCGCCGGCGGCGTGGACAGAATCGCCTCTTTGCCGACCAAGCCTTCTATAATGTGCACGAAATCGGCCATAAGGACCGGTTCGCCGCGCCCCAGGTTAAAGATCTGGTAGCCCATCGGCCGGTCAACGGCGGCGACCACGCCGGCGGCAATGTCATTGACGTAGGTCCAGTCGCGTTTCATGTCCCCGGCGTCAAAGAGCTGGATCTCTTTCTCCTTGACGATACGATCCATCACCATAAACGGCATCATGTCCGGCCGTCCGCGCGGACCGTAGACGCTGAAGAAGCGCAGGGCGGTAAAATTGAGCCTGTGCAATTGGTAATAGGTGAATCCCATCACCTCGCCGGCCTTTTTGGTGGCCGGGTAAGGCGCCAGTGGAAAGTTGCACGCGTCCGTCTCCACAAAGGGAATACGGTCTGCGTGCCCGTAGGCCGAGGAGGTCGAGGCGAAGACGAAGCTGGGCGTGCCGCTCTCCCGGACAGCTTCCAGCAGATTGACCGTGCCGTTAAAATTCACCTCCGTGTACAGTAAGGCCCGCCCAATCGAGTAACGGACTCCCCCCATCGCCGCTAAATGAACGACCGAATCCGGCCTGAAGTCCGCGACCAACTCCCGCAAAGCACCGATGTCGCGAATGTCCAGTTCGTAGAAGGACAGGTTCGGGTGGGCGCTGTAAGCACCCAGGTTGGCCCGTTTGCGCGCCGGGTCGTAGTAGTCGTTAAAATTATCCAGGCCGACCACCTCATCACCACGCCCGAGAAGCGTTTCGGCCACGTGGCTGCCGATGAAGCCGGCTGCACCGGTCACCAGTACTCGCACGATTGACACCTCTGTGTAACTGACTTACTGCCAGGATGATACACGATGCCGGGCCGTTGGGCAAAGCACGGCTGCGCTGCCGGGCGGCGGTCAGCCCATGTCTGTCGTCAGGATGCCTCGTGCCCCGGCCTGGCGCAGCGCCGCCGACACCGGCTCAATCGTCTGCGTCTCCACCAGGGCCACCATACTGCCTCCCCAGCCGGCGCCCGACATCTTGGCCCCCAGCGCGCCGGCGTCGACCGCTGTCTGTACCAACCGGTCCAACATCGGGGACGAAACGCCCATCTCGACCAGTCGCCGGTGGTTCTGATTCATCAGTCGCCCAATGACCGCCAGGTCGCCACTCTCCAGGCACCGACGCGCCGCGTTCACCAGCTCGCCCACTGCGGCAAACAGCGCCCCATAGCGCTCCGGCTGCGACCGGTAACGCTCCCGGACGTAGCCGACCACCTCTTTCGTCGGCCGGGCCGGGCCGGCGTCGCCAATGACCAGGCTCAAACGCCGGCCCAGACAGAGCAACACCGGCGGCTGCCCGCGGACGAAAAAAACCGGCTGCTCGAAGGCGATGACCGTATTGTCAATGCCGCTCGGCGTGCCGTGGTGCAGCTTCTCAACCTCGTAGACGATGTCGGACACCTGCTGGGAGTCGGGGTCGAAGCCGGCAAAGGCAGCCAGCGCCCTGACCACCGCCGTGGCCACCGCCGCTCCGCTGCCCAATCCGCGCCCAATCGGGATCGAAGACGTGACCGTAATGCTAAAATCGAGGGGAGACGTTTGGCCAAAGGCAGCCAGCGACAGTTCAATTGAACGTCGCAATGGATCGTCGGGCTCGGCGTCCTCCAAAAAATAGCTGTAGCCCACCCGGTCTGTATTTGGTCCCGGCAGGTCCGCCGCCACGATTTGGATACCGCTGCCCGGCGGCCGGGCCTGGATGGCAGCCTGCGCCCGGACCTGCATCAGTGGGACGGCGATTGCCGGCTGCCCGTACACCACCGCGTGCTCGCCGAACAAGATAGCCTTGCCGGGCGCGTCACCGCTGGCGTGCCTGGCCGCTGCCCCATTGTCGGACCCTGGCGGGTAAGAATCTACAGCTTTCGTCATCGTCGACTCCGCACCAGCCTCTCCACTTGCACGCGGGGCGCTGGTGATCACCAGCGCCCCGTTTTTTTTCTACATTCTGCCGGTCGTACCGTGCAACGTTCTTTAGAACAGGCCGACTACGTTTCCTTCGTCGTCCAGGTCCACGTTCATATAAACCGGCTTGGACGGCAGACCCGGCATCGTCCGCATCTCGCCGCACAGCGGATAGATAAACCCGGCCCCGACGCTTGCCCTGACCTCGCGAACGGGCAAGATGAAGCCCTTGGGCACACCCTTCAACGAGGGATCGTGGCTCAAGCTCAGGTGAGTCTTAGCCATACACATGGGCAGATTGCCGAACCCGGCCTTCTCGTAAGAAGCGATCTGTTGCTCGGCCAGCGGGGTGTAGTCCACGCCGTCGGCACCGTAAACCTTGGCGGCAATCGTCTCGATCTTTTTCTTGATAGGAATGTCCAGCGGGTAGAGGAAATCGAAGTCGCTGGGCTGTTCGGCCGCCGAGATGACGGCTTCGGCCAACTCTACCGATCCCTCGCCGCCTTTGGCCCAATGGTTGGAAGGCACGGCAGCGTAGGCGCCGGCTTCCTGGGCCAATTTCTGAACCAGAGCGATCTCGGCCGGCGTATCGTACTTGAACTGGTTGATGGCGACCACCACCGGAATGCCAAACAGCCGTGCAATCTCAATATTGCGGGCCAGGTTGGCGCAACCCTTCTCCAGCAACTCCAGGTTTTCTTCGGTGTAGGCCTTGTCCAGGTCGCGTCCGGCCACCACTTTCGGGCCGCCGCCGTGCATCTTCAGAGCGCGCACGGTGGCAACCAGCACCACCGCATTCGGCACCAACCCCGAATAGCGGCACTTGATGTCGAAGAATTTTTCCATGCCGATGTCGGCACCGAAGCCGGACTCGGTCACCACGTAATCGGCCAGCTTGAGCGCGATCTGGTCGGCGATGATGCTGCTGTTGCCGTGGGCGATGTTGGCGAACGGGCCGGCATGCACCAGCGCCGGCGTCCCCTCGAGGGTCTGCATCAGGTTGGGCATCAGGGCGTCTTTCATCAAAACGGTCATCGCCCCGGCCACACCCAATTGCTCGGCGGTCACCGGCTCACCCTTCCAATTCTGGCCGATCACGATTCGCGCGAACCGCTCGCGCATATCCTTGAGGCTGGTCGTTAAGGCCAGGATGGCCATTACTTCGCTGGCTACCGAGATGTCGAATCCGGTCTGGCGGGGGTAACCGTCCACCTTGCCCCCCAACCCAATGATGACGTTGCGCACCGCCCGGTCGTTCACGTCAACCACCCGGTTCCAGGTGATGGAGTAGGGGTTGATGTCCAGCGGATCCAGCCCGGTAACGCTCTTGAACCGCTCGCCGTAGTTGCGCTCGTGCATAATGCGCGCGTCGATGGCGGCCGCCGCCAGATTATTGGCTGCCGAAACGGCGTGAATGTCGCCGGTCAAATGCAGGTTGAAATCTTCCATCGGCACGATCTGGCTGTAGCCGCCGCCGGCCGCGCCACCCTTGATGCCGAAAGTCGGGCCCTGGGAGGGCTGGCGGATACAGGTGAACACTTTTTTGTTCAAGTGGGCGCCGAGCGCCTGGCTCAACCCGACCGTCGTGGTGGTCTTTCCTTCCCCCAACGGCGTGGGGGTGATAGCCGTCACGTCAATGTACTTTCCTTGGGGCCGGTCTTTGAACTTCTGCAGAACGTCCAGGTGAATTTTGGCTTTGTATTTGCCATAATAATCCAGATCGTCCTCACTAAGCCCAACCGATTCTGCAACTTCCCGAATGGGCCTCAGAATGGCTGCCTGAGCAATCTCAATGTCGCTTGGTACGGGGTGTTTGATGGTGATCATACTTCAGGTCTCCTGTCTGGTATTGATGCTGTATACTGAAGAAAATCAACCGTGAGGCTGACGTTCTGCACAAGGGGAATTGGATATCTTGATGGGGCCACGTTGCCTGTCGAGGTGCCTTTTGTCACGCCAGAAATCATAGCACGGGGTCACAGACTTGTCAAACCATTTGCCGCAGGCAATACTGGTAAACTGCTTCTTTGTCGCTCCGTGCCTGCTTTTCCATTTCGCCGATCTGGCCGCGAACCTCGGCTGAGAAGCCCTCGTCTGCGAGCCCGGCCAGGTTGGTTTTGACGTTCAGCAACGCCGCCTGCAGCCCGGCCTCGGCCAACAGCGCCGAGCTGCCCAAATCGCTCAACACGTTGCCGTTGACCTTGGCCTTGATTCCGTTGGCCATAGCGACGACCAGACTGCAGGCGCTGGCTACTTCCAGCGGAACTGTCGTGGCCCTTCTTAGCGCCGTGTGAATAGCTCGCCTGCGAGTAGCCGCCTGGGTTTCGTCCGCCTTCGGCAGGCGGTAGGCAGCCATAACTTCCTTAAATGCCTCTTGGTCCTCCACCGACAAAGCCGTCAGTCTCTGGCGGACAGCTTCGGCGCGTTTCAGCACGTCGCCTATCTCGGCTTCGAAGTCGGCGAAACGTTTTCGGCCCAGAGTCAACCGGCAGGCCATGCACACCAACGCCGCCCCCATAGCCCCCGACAACGCCGACGCACTGCCGCCGCCCGGCGTGGGCGAGTCCGAAGCGAGTGCTTCCAGATAGTCTTGCATGACAGCCTCCCGGAACCATTTGTGAAGTTCTGCACTGGTGTATCGTAACATGTCCGTCCCTAACGGGCAAGCGGAGAGGCGGGTATGTCCCATATTCTTGGTGGATGGCCAGGTGAGTCGGCGGCCGCTTTTACCTATTCACTATTTCTTGTGGGTGGAAGACCTTCCGCTCTAGCCAACGCACGTTGGAATCGAGGCGAGGTTCGGGTTTTGGCACCCACGAAGCATTTGGGACAGACCCGGCGGCAGTCGAAAATGAATTGCACATCGTTTGCCGCCTATGGTATAATCTTAAGAAGTTTACGTGAATGATAGTAGTCTGCCGTTCATATTTTAATTAGATGTCGCTGATGGTTAACCGTTTAGTGCCGCAATCACCTGGCTTGCCATGTTTTGCTGGCACAATATCGAGATGGTGTTCGTTTTTTGCACAGGAGTGGACTAATGGTCAATCCGCAACAAGGGCGAGAGAGTATGTTGCTTCGTAGTTCTGGCCCCGGGCACAGTTCACGCACGGTCATTTATGGTCGCCATTGGACGATGGCCACCTACCGGGGGCGTGCCTGGAGACCGCCAACAGACGTCTTTGAGACAGCAGATGCTTACGTGGTTAAGGTCGAAATAGCCGGAATGAGTGAGGACGATTTTCGCATCACTTTCGCAGGCCGGAGTCTGTCGATTACCGGCACGCGCCACGATTCGGCTGCCAAGGTTGGGTATCATCAGATGGAGATTTCCTACGGTGAGTTCCAGACGGAAGTGGAACTGCAAGTTGCCGTCGCGGCAGAAAATATCGAAGCCGTATACCAGAACGGATTTCTGGTTGTCACATTGCCCAAACATTAGGTCGGAAGGAGATGCCCAGATGCCGTCTATTGATGTAGCGGACGCTGATTTAGGCACCAAGAGTGCCGAGAACCAAGAAGTGCCCAATGTAACCGAGGTACCGGAAGAACTGCCAATTTTGCCGCTGCGCGGCGTGGTCGTCTATCCGTTGATGGTCGTGCCCTTGACCGTCGGTCAGGCACGCTCCGTCAAGTTGGTTGATGACGTCGCCGTTGGAGATCGTTACGTCGGCCTGGCAGCGTCCAAGGACCCAGAAATAGATGAACCCGAACCGGATCAAATATATACCGTGGGGACGATGGCGGTGATCCATCGCCTCATCAAGGCACCCGATGGAACGGTGCGCATCATCGTCCAGGGTGTCGAGCGTATCAGAATTGACGAGTGGACTCAGGAACAACCTTATCTTAAAGCAAAAGTCTCACGAGCCGAAGATCAGTTGCCCGAGGAAGGCGACCTGGAAGCCGAAGCCTTGATGCGCAACGTCACCGATCTGTTCAGCCGCCTGGTGGCACTCGTCCCGCATCTACCCGACGAATTAATGATGGCCGTCACAGGCACCAGCGACCCGCGCCAACTGACCTACCTGGTCAGCACCAGCGTTCGAATGGACCTGGAGGACGCTCAGAAGATCCTCGAGTTCGACAACGTTACCGACAAGCTGCGCCATTTGAGCACCATTCTCTCGCACGAGCTGGAAGTTCTCGAGCTGGGCAAAAAGATTCGCACCGAAGCCCAGGGCGAAATGGAGAAGATGCAGCGCGAATACTTCCTGCGAGAGCAGTTGAAGGCCATTCAGCGGGAATTGGGCGAAGGCGACGAGCAGCAGGTCGAGATCGATGAACTGCGCAACAAGATCCAGGAAGCCCACATGAGCGAGGAAGCTGAAAAGGAAGCCTTGCGGGAAAGGTCTCGGTTGGAGAAACTTCCCCCGGCTGCTTCCGAATACGGGGTTATCCGCACCTACCTCGATTGGCTGACCGCCCTGCCGTGGGACGTTACCACCGAAGATCTGCTGGACATCGGCCACGCACGCCGGGTGTTGGACGAGGACCATTACGATCTGGAAAGGATCAAGGAGCGTATCCTCGAGTTCTTGTCAGTGCGCAAGCTGCGGCTGGAAAGGGCCGATGATAACGCCGCCGAAGAATCAGGCGAAGAGGCCCATCATGATTTCATTCGCCGTGAACGCGAGGGCGTGATCCTGTGTCTGGTGGGACCGCCGGGAGTCGGCAAGACCTCGTTGGGACAATCCATCGCACGGGCTATGGGACGCCGGTTCATCCGCATGAGCCTGGGCGGACTTCGAGACGAGGCCGAGATACGCGGCCACCGGCGCACCTACATCGGCGCCATGCCGGGCCGCATCATCCAGTCTATGCGGCGCGTGGGCTCGAAGAACCCGATCATCATGCTCGACGAGGTCGACAAGGTCGGCGCTGATTGGCGCGGCGATCCCTCTTCCGCGCTGCTCGAGGTCCTGGACCCCGAGCAGAACCGGGAGTTCCGCGACAACTATCTGGACGTGGCATTTGACCTGAGTCAGGTGATGTTCATTACCACAGCCAACATGTTAGACACCATTCCCGGGCCGCTGCGCGACCGCATGGAAATCCTGGACCTGTCCGGCTATACCGACGACGAAAAGTTGAAAATCGCCGAGGGTTATTTAGTGCCGCGCCAGATTCGCGAGAACAGCCTCAAGCCGGAAGAAATCTCGTTTACCAGCGTTGCCATCCGCGCTATCATCCGCAAGTATACCCGCGAAGCCGGCGTGCGTGAGCTCGAGCGGCAGATTGGAACGGTATGCCGCAAGGTTGCCACCAAGATCGCAGAAGGCACGGCCACCTCGGTCAAGGTGGACGAAGACCAGGTACCTGACTACCTGGGCAAGCAGCGCTACTTCTACGAGGCCGCTCAACGGACCGAGTTGCCCGGCGTGGCCACCGGGCTGGCGGTCACGGCGGTTGGCGGAGACATTCTGTTTATAGAAGCCACCAAGATGCCGGGACAAAAAGGACTGACCATCACCGGCCAGCTTGGAGACGTGATGAAAGAATCGGTCCAGGCGGCGCTCAGCTACGTACGCTCCCAGGCCGGGAAGCTTGGTGTCGACGAGGATTTCTTCAACAATAATGACATCCACGTTCACGTGCCGGCCGGCGCCGTCCCCAAGGACGGTCCCTCGGCCGGCATCACAATCGCCACTGCCCTGGCTTCCCTATTGACCGGACGTCCCGTGCGCGATGACGTCGGCATGACCGGCGAGATCACCCTGCGCGGACAGGTGTTGCCCATCGGCGGCGTCAAGGAGAAGTTGTTGGCCGCGCATCGCGCCGGGCTGCACACCGTCATCATCCCCAAACGCAACGAGAAGGACCTCGACGATTTGCCGAAAGAAGTGCGTGAAGAGCTGGACATCCAACCGGTGGAACGCGTGGACGAGGTGTGGGCCTTGGCTCTGCAGAGCGCCAAACCCAAGAAGTCGGAGACTGCCTCCAAATCTAAGAAAAAGGACTAGAGAAAATGATTAAGAATATTACCCCAGCAGAGAGAGATTCTCTCAGAGAGGAGAATACACCACTTGTCACATAGACGTCATTCAAGTAAGGAAACCAGGCGCTGGTACCGGGTCGACCTGCACTTGCACACACCGGGATCATCCGATTATGCCGACCCGGATGCGACCTATCTGGATATTCTACAACGTGCCGAAGCCCGCGGTCTGGATATGATCGCCTTTACCGATCATAATACAGTCGCGGGCTACGCGTCGATGCAGAAAGAAATAGAAGAGCTGAGTTTCCTCGAACAGCGCAACCGCCTGAACAGCAAAGAGCGGGAACGTCTGCAGGAATACCGCCGGCTGCTTCAGAAGATGCTCGTTTTGCCCGGTTTCGAATTGACGGCTACTCTGGGATTTCACATTTTGGGCCTGTTCAGCGCCGACAAGACCGTCCGGCAGATTGAACACGTGTTGCTGGACCTGAACGTGCCGCCGTCGCTATTGGATCGAGGTTCCACCGAAGTCGGAGCCTCGGTGGATGTCTTGACCGCCTACCGCACGATCAACGCTCATGGAGGCCTGGTCATCGCCGCCCACGCCAATACCAGTCACGGCGTGGCATTGCACGGTTTCGACTTTGGCGGCCAGACCAAAATCGCATTTACCCAGGATCCCAACCTCCACGCGCTGGAGGTTACCGACCTGGAGAGCAAAAGTCGGCGTCGCACGGCGGTTTTCTTTGACGGCTCCAAACCAGAGTATGCTCGACGTATGCATTGTATTCAGGGATCGGACTCGCACCGTCTTATGCGTGATCCCAACGACAAGACACAACTTGGAATCGGCGATCGGATCACCGAGCTGCTGTTGCCCGAGCAGTCCTTCGACGCCCTGCTGGAGCTTTTCCGCAGCCAGGACTTTTCGCGCACCCGCCCCTATCGCGCCACAGAAGAGCCGTTCGATCACGTCCAGGTGGCCCGGGAACAGGGCCCCAACATTGTCCAGTCGTTTCACGAGAGGATGACTCGCCAGGGCGGCCGGCTGCACGCTATTTTGTGCGACGTTTGCGCTTTCGCCAACACCAATGGCGGTACGATTTACGTTGGCGCGTCGGCAAATTCCCGCACCCTGCCAACCGGCATTGACAATCCCAGTGAGGCAACCAATACCTTGTTGACGGAGATCGAACGTCAGGTCACGCCGCCGTTGTCGGTCTCGATTGACGTGCTCGATACTCACCATCGCAAGGTGCTGCGTGTCGAAGTCCCGGCCGGAGAAGATCCGCCCTACGCATTGGACGAGAACAAGATTTACGTCCGCGACGAGTCCGAGACGAATATGGCCGTCCGCGACGAGATCGTTACGTTGGTTGCCAAACAAATCAAGAATGTGGAACCGCCGCCGGTCCTGGAAACAGAAGTGATCAAGGAAGATGATTCGACACCGGCTGTGGATCAAATCGAGCCTCCTAAGACCGGCGTTGAGATTGTACTGACGGAAGAACGTAAGGGGGATCGCTATTACAGTATGCTCGACTTGCGCAACGGCAACGTGGTTCATAATGTGACCCAAAAGTCGGCCCGCAGGTTGTGGCAATACGCCATCAACGAGTCGCTCAAGCATCCCATAAAGACAACCGAGGTCAAGTGGCAGGGAGACATTGGCCTGCTGAAACGTTATCGGCGCAGTGGCAAACGCCGCTATGACCTGGTCCGGCGAGAGCCCGGCGGGAAAATGCACGTCTATTATGGCGTCACGGACGACGGTATCCACGGTCCCTGGCGCCAGGTGGTCGGTGAATAGATGCGTGTCGGTGTTTTGACCGTCAGCGACCGCGCATCCAGTGGTGAATACGAGGATCTGGCCGGTCCGGCGGTGGCCGAGTTGGCAAAAGGTCAACTCCAGGCAGAAGTGGCCGAATACGCTGTCGTGCCAGATGACCTGGACGCCATCGCCGGCACCTTGAGAGCCTGGGCCGATGCCCGTGCCCTCGACTTGATCCTGACCGTCGGCGGCACCGGATTGGCGCCCCGAGACGTCACGCCGGAAGCCACGCGAGCCGTCATCGATAGAGAAATCCCCGGCTTTCCTGTGGTTATGATGCTGGCCGGGCTTAGAATAACGCCCCACGCCGCGCTTAGCCGCGCCGTCTCGGGCAGCCGTGGCCGCACGCTGATTGTGAACCTGCCCGGTAGTCCCAAAGCCGCGCGCGAGAATCTCTCCGCCATCTCGTCCGCTCTGCCTCACGGCATCGCGCTCTTGAGAGACCAACCCGGAGCGAATCAACAGCATCACCTCGCCGTTCCGGTGTCTGGTGACGAGTGATGACGAGTTCCGTCGTTGACCATTATCATTTGATCGTTGAGACATAGTTTATGACAACCAGAGTATTGCCTATTTTTCCACATAAAATCGTCCTGTTTCCTAACCAGGCACTGCCGCTACGCGTTGCCGAAGAGGCGCACAAAACGATGTTCGAGGATTGTCTGGTGAGCGATCGTTTGTTCGGCGTCGTGCTTGGTTTGCCCGAGGACGACAACAGCCAGACGCTCTTGCCTCATCCGGTGGGCACCGTTGCCCGCATCGACGACTGGTCCTTTGCCGAAGACGGCCAGTTCAAGATCAAAACGCTCGGCGTCCAGCGCTTTCGTCTGCTTGAGTTCATCGACAGTGACAAACCGTACCTTTCAGCGGTTGTCGAATTCTGGGACGACGACCACGAGCAAAGCGACGACGTCTCGGACGTCATCACCGATCTGTCGTCAGTATACGCCGACTACCTGTCTTTGATTGTCCTGCTTGCCAACTTCGCGCTTCCGGCGCGCCGCTTCCACTTGCCGCAAGAACCTACGCGCCTGTCTTACCACGTCGCCTCGAACATTGAAGTCGAACTGATGGAAAAACAGCGCCTTCTGGAAGAACCTTCGGCCATCGAAAGGCTTCGGCGGGAGCTGTCCCTGGTGCGGCGGGAGAGGGATTTCTTGCAGCGCCTGATCAGCCTGCAGGGCATCTTCTTTGACACTGATTCCGCCTGGGGCCAGACTATTGCCGAACGGCCGACTTAGGGCGAAAGAGTAGTATGACTCTTACCAAGAGAGATACGCGAAACAACCAAGGCTTGGGCAGTGACAACCGGCAGAGTCCGTGGCATGCGGACCTCCGCCTGGCCTTGCTGGGCATCCTGTTCGTCGCCCTGAGCAGCCTGATTCTGGTCGTCCAGGTGCTACCGGTCAACGAACTGGAGCAACTGCAGGTAGGCGACGTGGCGCCCACCAACGTGCTGGCCCCCAAGCGTGTCACCTACGTCAGCGACGTGGAGACAGAGGCCAGCCGTGATCGGGCCGAAGCCGCTGTGCCCCAGACCTACGACCTTCCCGACGCACGCATCGCCCGGCAGCAGATCGCCCGGGCGCGCCAAATCCTCGACTATTTCGATTCGGTGCGGGCCGACAATTACGCCACGCTGGAGGAAAAGAAGGAGTTGATCGGTGCTGTCAACGACCTGGTACTGACCGACGAGATCATCAGCCGGCTGTTGACCATAAGCGATGAGACCTGGGGAGTCGTCAAAACGGAGACCATCTCGGTACTCGATCAGGCCAGGCGGGCCGAAATCCGCGCCAAGCAGCTCGCCTCAACCCGGCGCCGTCTGCCGACCTTGCTCGGCCTTGAGGTCAGCGACGAAGCCGCCACCGTCGTGGTGGCCATTGTCGAGGATTTGATCAAGCCCAACACCTTTGTCAACGAACAACGGACCAACGAAGAACGACAGCTGGCCCGTGACAGTGTACAACCGGTCACCGTCACCATCGAGCGTAACGAAAGCGTTCTGCGCGCCGGTGACGTCGTGCGGCCGGAGGACATTGAGGCGTTGCAGGCCCTCGGGTTGCGCCAGCCGGTATCAAACTCTCTGGATATCTTGATCACATCGGCCTATATGGTCGTTGTCGGCCTGTTGTTGGGCCTGTATATGCTGCGCTTCAAGCCGCACTTGTTGCGCCAGGGGCGCTATACCTGGCTGGTATTCTGGCTGCTGATCATATATATCTGCCTGATCAGGTTTATGGTGCCGGGGCATACCCTGCTGCCCTACCTCGTGCCGACCGCCGCCCTGTCCATCACCCTTGCCGCCCTGGTTGACGCCAATTTTGGCATTATGGTGACCGTATTGTTGGGTCTGACAGCCGGCTACGTCGGCGGCGGCTCAATGGAGCTGACCGTCTATGCCATCGTCGGTGGCATGGTCGGTATCTTCGGGCTGGGTCGCGTTGAGCGCGTCAGCCGCCTTCTTTGGACCGGCGGCTACGTCGCTCTGGCCAACATTGCCGTGGTGATGATGTTCAACGTCGGCGATGCAAACCTGGACCCAATGGGGCTGCTACAATTGGGGGCGGCCGCCATCGGCAACGGCGCTCTGTCCGCCAGCCTGACCCTGATCATATTCTTCCTGGTCGGGTACCTGTTGGGCATTGCTACCTCTCTGCAGCTAACGGATTTGGCCCGTCCCACCCAACCGCTCCTGCGCCAGCTCTTGCTGCGGGCGCCGGGCACCTACCATCATAGCCTGATGGTCAGCAACCTGGCCGAACAGGCTGCCGAGCGCATCGGTGCCAATAACCTGCTTACCCGCGTCGGCGCTTACTACCACGACGTGGGCAAGATGTTGCGACCCTACTTCTTCGTCGAGAATCAAGTGCCCGGCCACAACGTCCAGGACCGGCTCGATCCCTATACCAGCATGCAGATCATTGTCAGTCACGTCGCCGACGGCATGAAACTGGCTAAGAAGTACCATCTGCCGCACGACGTCGCGGCCTTCATCACCGAGCATCAGGGCACCGGCGTGGTCAAATATTTCTATCGTGAGGCCATCGATCAGGCGGGCGGCGATGCCTCGCTGGTCAACAAGGACGATTTTCGTTATCCCGGCCCCAAGCCGCAGAGCAAAGAAACCGCCATTGTGATGCTGGCCGACAGTTGCGAAGCCGCCGTGCGTGCCTCGTCGCCCGATTCGGCGGAAGAGATTGAAAAAGTGGTGCGCGGCATCATCGTCGACAAGATCACCTCCGGAGAATTGGACGAATGCGACCTGAACATGCGCGACCTGGCCGAAATTCGCGATGCGTTCGTCCAAATGCTGAAAGGGGTCTTTCATCCTCGCATCCGCTATCCCAAGGAGGTTGAAGACCAACTGGAGACCGCCCAGCCCCAGGCCGAGCCGGTAGCGCAGTTACCGGGCGCTGAAACCGGCCAACATTCGGAGAGTGTCGACGCACGAGAACAAGAAACAGGAGATTGACCGGTAACAAAAACCAACGTAATATCCGAAAAGGTAGCTTTTTCTCTGGCGCTCCGTAGCGCCTAACCCGATTAGCATCAGTGTCGCATTTTTGGTGACTATCACGTTGGTGTCCCAGGCATCGACGTGCCCTAGCGATGGGGATTCACCCAGCCAAAACAAAAGGAGCATCTTATGAATGATCAGACCATGATGTCATCCGGCTGGTCGCCGGCCAGGCTAATCGTTCGCCAGGGCGCCCAATTGAATGAGGTCTTTGAGTTGCCCCAGGCCACCGTCACCATTGGTCGAGAGTCTGGGCTGGACGTCTCCATCCGTGACCCCGAAATGTCCCGCCGCCACGCGCAGGTCAAATGGCAGGCCGGAGGCTACGTGCTGGAGGATTTGGGCAGCACCAACGGCACAACGGTGAATGGCGTCCGGGTGACCGGCGCACACAGCCTGGCATCCGGCGACGAGATCGGCGTCGGCCACACGGTGCTCGAGTTTGTGTGGCAGCCGAGCGCACAACAAGCCGCCCCACCGCGATATTCCGAGCCGGACACGTACCAGGTTCCGGCCATGCCGGCCCCACCGCCACCGCAAGTGCCACCGGCGGCCGCGCCACCGGCACCGGCCGAGAAGGGCAAAAGCAACTGCCTGCTGATTGGCTGTGGCTGCCTGGTCCTACTCGGGCTGCTGGCGCTGGTTCTGGTCGCCCTGGCCATGTTTGTCATTCCCGAGCAGTTGCAGCCCATTCTGGACGAAAACGGTATCCCCATCCAATTGGTAAAACTGGCGACCCACTCGTTGATCTACCTGGTCTAATTAACAAAAGAAGAGGACCGGCGCCTGAAACGTGCCGGTCCTCTGTGTTCGTTTGCCCAATTGCCGGGTCACGCGGCCGGCCGCCGGTTCACCGGGAAACGCGAATGGACTCGCGAATTTTCTGCAAAGTGCCCTCGCCTATTCCCTGCACATGGGTGATTTCCTCGATGGAGCCGAAGGGTCCGTGCACAGTCCGGTAATCGACAATGCGCTGCGCCAACTCCGGCCCAATGGCGGATAACGTCTCCAATTCATCCGCCGTGGCCGTGTTAATGTCGATCGTCGGCGAGACATTAACGCTGGCCGCACCTCGCACCTCACCGCCGCTGATCGGCACCGGAACCGCCTCACTCTGCCCTTGATAAGGAACTGTGATCTGCTGTTGGTCTTGCAGTACCTGGGCCAGGTTGACACGTTGCAGGTCTCCATCGGCCGTGGCGCCCCCGGCCGCCTCCAATGCATCCTTCACGATGCTCTCCGGCGGCAACTGGTACACGTCCGGCTTGTTGACCGCTCCGGTCACGTAAACGCGGATCGGCTCGGGCGTCAGGCTGGCAGGCAGCGGCGTGGCCGCTGCGGGCGTAGGAGATGGGGAGACAACCTCAACCGGTACCGCAGATGGTTGCCGCAACCAGAAAACAACCGCCCCCAACACGGACAGGTTGATACACGTTACCAGGATATGACCTCTGTTTCGCTCGATCCAGTCTATCATTTTGAGCTTATGGGAGCCGACTAAGTCTCTCGTAGATCGGAACAACCAGCAACAGGAAGCCCACAATGGCCGCCACCAACGCGGCCAGCAACACGGCCCCGGCCGCGACGTCTTTGGAGACTTTTGCCAACGGGTGATAATCGCTCGTCACCAGGTCGACAATCGTCTCAGCTACCGTATTGAACCACTCTGCCGTTAAGACCAGTCCAATGGTTACCACCAGCAGGGCCCATTCCAACCGGCTGAGACCCAGCCACAGGCCGGCGACCAGCACCACCGCAATCATCGCCACATGGATTCTGGCGTTTCTCTGCGTCCGAATCACGTACCAAACGCCGGCAAAGGCGTGTTCGAAGCTGGTGATCAGATCTTCAAACTTCTTCATCGCTGTCGCCGGGGTCAATTCCTTCAAGTCCGAGACTCTCGAGAATCTCCGCCTGTCGTCGCCACATCTCGGTCTTGTCCTCGGCCGTGGCGTGATCGTAGCCCAACAGGTGCAGCACGCCGTGCGTCACCAACAGCGCCAACTCCGCCTCGAGCGGGTGACCGGCCGAATGAGCCTGTCTCTTGGCCTGGGGAAACGAGATCAGGACGTCTCCCAGGTAGACCAACTGGCTGTCGGGTATGGAAACAAAATCGCTTTCCTGGTCACCAAAGGACAGCACGTCGGTCGTCGCGTCAACGCCCCGGTAGGTCCGGTTCAATTCGTGGATGACCGCGTCTCCGGCGATGACCAGCGAGAATTCGAGATCACTTTGCCCGTCGCTGCGGTCAACGCCGGCCAGTGCTTTCTGCAGCGCAAGGCCGCCAACCCGCTGCAACCAATCTTCCGAAACCAGGTCCACGTAGGCTGTCTCCACCTGGACGTGAACCTGGATGCCCGGCCGGTCTTCGTCTCTGCCGGCACCGGCTGCATCCTCCGGAGGAGAATCAGTCATAATAGCGTACCGTCAGCCGCGCGCCGCTCCAATTGACGTAGTCGTCGGCGTTGTTATTGTTGGTCTCGATTTGGAACCGCATTCGCACCGGATAGACCGATTCCTGCGCATCGACGTAAGGCCCGATGCGATTGGTGACGTCGACCGGCGAAACCAGGCCGGCCGAACCGTCGAAGGTCGCCAACGTCGCCGTAGCCGGCATGGAGTAACTGCCGGAGTTCAACTGGACGGCGGACACCAGATTAACCTCTTCAACGTACAGGATGCCCAGGCTGCCGAACGGATTGCCTGTCAGCACGTAATTGCTCAGATCGAGCTTGGCGTCCACGATTCGTTTCCCCTTGAGCTGGTTCAGGTCGAAACCGAGGAAGGCCCTCAAAGCGCGATTGGTCTGGTCGTCGCCTACCAGAGGTACCATTCGCACCTGCCCGTCCTGGCGCACGGAGCCGCCGACCACGCCGATGGTGACCGTCTTCTCCGCCCGCATGTTGATGATGACCGTCTTCTCGACCAGGCCGGACGACGTCTCGGCTTTCAGCGCATACAAGGTCGTGCCAACCGGGCAGGTGTTGCGCGAACCATACGGGCCGGTGACTCCCAAATTGTTGAACTCTCCGCCTGTCAGAAAGGCTGAGGAGACGTTCTCTATGTGCCACTGCAGCGTAACGCATTGCCCGGGATCGACATTCGTCGTATCCGACCAGAAATCGACCACCGGTCCGGTTGAGACGGTCGGACTCGGCGTGGGTGTCGGCGTTGCGGCGGTGACCGGCGTGAGCGTCAGCGTGGGCACCGGCGTGTTTGTCGGCGCAACGGTCGCTGTGACCGTGGCAGTCGGCAGCGGCGGCGCCTCGACCACCGGCACGTCATCGACGTTGTTGGCGCGGGTGAAGGGCGCGTACACCCAGCCTCTCCCGCCGCTGTTGGGCGGATAGACGATCTGCCACCACATCCCTTGCGCGTCCTTGCCCGAAATCTGCATCTCGGTGCCCACCGGCAGCAGGTCCAGAACGCCGTAGACCTGGCCCGGGCCTTCGCGCACGTTGAGATCGTAAGTCGTCACTGCCACAGGCGAACCGCCGGGCGTCGGCTCCGAACTGGTCGGCTCGGGCGTCGGCGTAGGCGTCGCGGGTGGCAGAGGGCCGTTTTCAACCACCACCATCACCGTCGTCGGTGCACTGGGCACATCCTTGCTGTTGTAGACCTTGACCTCCAGCGTGTAATTGCCGGCGGTGGTCGGCGTCCACTCCAGACTCACGGGGAAGGTAGGCTGCCCCTCAGAGACGGCACTCTCTTGCTGGTCCACCAACAGACCGCCTACCCACAGCTCGGCCCGAGTCACACCCAGCGTGTCGCTGGCAACCGCATTGACGAACACCGTGTCGCCGACCTGCACGCGACTGCCGGCCACCGGCGACTGTATGAAGACGTATGGTGCCGCCGGAGCGGCTTCTTCGCGCTGTTGAGACAGGAACCAACCGATGCCAATCACCAGCAGCACGACGACGAACAGGCCGGCAATGCCGCCGATTACCAACCAGGGCGTGGCCGATTCCGGCTCGATGATCTGCCCGACCCGCGTGTCGGCCGAGGCCGGACGCACCGGCCGGATTCCCAACGTATTCGGTGCCGAAAACCCTTCCACCGAGAAGACAGTGCTTCCAATAGCGATCGTTTCGGTCGGTTGCAGGCTGTGCGGCCCGGTAATACGCCTTCCGTTCACCAACGTCCCGTTGGTGCTTCCCAGGTCCTCCACCAGAAGTGTATTGCCCTTGCGCGTCAAACGCGCGTGGTTGCGAGACACCTGTGGATCGTCCAGGACCAGGTCGCTGTCCTGGCTGCGTCCTATGGTCAGAGAATCGCCGGACATCGTGTACGACCTGCCCAGGCCCTCCCCAACTTGCACGCGCAGTCGCACCGGCTGCCTCCCCAGCCCGGAAACTGTCGTGTCGCTGTGCGGACCCCGAGGCCCCTGGCCCTGCGTGCGATCTTCCATACCTGTTTTCTCCTCAACCAAGGTAGATTACGATTTATCCATCCCTCATATCAATATACCAAGATACCACGCCGGGCAAGCGCACTCAGGCCGTTTTCAGTCGATCAACCGGGCGTCGCGCCAGACCGCCCAATCCTGCCCGGACGATGGCCCGGCTTCCACCACCAGTATGATGTGGGTGGCGCCGGCAAATGGGTCCAGACCGACGTCTATGTTGCGCAACGTGCCATCGGTGCCGCTGTCGGCAACGCTGGCCACGACGGTCGGGACCGTCACGCTGCCGCCCGCGGCCAGCACGGAGAACGTCACGTCGCCGCCGGCTCCCTGGAGGAAGCCGACCGTGGCCCGGAAACGATCGCCGGTCTGAATCGGCCGGGGCAGCGCATACTCGCCGGCAATGTGCCCGTTCGGCACCCATTGCGGGTGCGTCTCGAGCACCCGGGCCGGGCGCGACCCATCTTCCAGGAATGCATTGTCGCGCCACTTCACGAAACCGCGCGAATCGGTGTCGGAGCCGTTCCACGGCAACACGTTGGCGCCCCAATTGCTGGTCCAGGCAGCCGACGGCGCACCCGACACAAAGTCCAATATGGTCGTCGGTCCGCTCGGAGGATTGACCGTGATCGTCAGTTGAGCCGTGGTATCACCTTGAGCATTGTGGGCCACCAACTTGTAGGTGGTGGTGACCGCCGGCGCCAGAGTCTTGTTCCCCGGGGCCACAACACCCTGCACGTTGCCGTCGTAGTGCAGATAGGCCGCCTCTGCGTTGGCCAGGTCCCAATACAATGTGACGCTTTCTCCGGCCGTAATGGTGTAACGATCGGCCGTGAAACTGTAGATGACCGGTTTGCTGCTCGGCGGCGGAGGCGGCGGTCCTGCCGTTTCGGTCGGCAGCGGAGAGGTCGGTGTGCTGGTAGGAAATGCCGTCGCCGGTAGCGGAGGCGTTTCCACGACCGGCACGCCTTCGGTACGCACGGCGGTCGAATACTTGGCGTTGGCCGAAACCCATGCCCGTCCACCGCTTCCGGCCGGATAGACAATCTGCCACCAACTGCCGTCCGCGTTCTTGCCGGCGATTTGGGCCGACTCTCCGGCCCGCAAACCGCCGACCGCTTCGTAATCAATCCCCGGACCGCTGCGGACGTTCAGCCCAACCGACGCCGTCACCATCGCTCCGGAAGATACCTGATCGGTCGCAGCCGGCCCACCGCCGGGCGAGGTCGGCGTGGCACCGCCCGTTGCCCCGGGTGTGCCCGGGCCGGGAATCTCACCCACCGAAACGGTGACCCGCGCCGGGTCGCTGACTCGACTATCCACATCGTAGGCCCTGACCTCGACGATGTGCGTACCGACCACGCCCGGAACCCACGGCTGGCTGGCCGTATAGGATGTCACCGGTGGATCGATGGCCTGGCTGTGGACCAACGTTCCATCCACCCACAACTCTACCCGGTTGATCCCCTTGACGTCATTGGTCGCCGAAACGGACTGGACGACGACTTCCTGCCCCGGAGAAAACACCACGCCCGGTTGTGGGTAGGTGATCACCACCGTGGGCTTGGGCTGGCCAACCCCGCCAATGCTGCAGGCCAATACGCCTACGATCAAGAGTCCGGCAACCGTCAAGGTTATCAATCGTCTGGATACGCCGTCGTTCATCATTATCCCCCTTACAGCGTCGGAGAGCTGCAGTCTTACGGTCACTAATCACACACTCAACAGAGTTTGTAATCAGCCAACACCATCCCCAGTTCCCGCCAGGGATTCAAACGAAACCATCCACCAAACTATCCAACCAGGCAATTCAGGCCATCTTATGTAATATTCTTAAACCCTATTATAGCATGGTTTTTGCCCATCAGGTATTGTACTTCGAACGAAGTTGGCCGCAACCGGCCTGAATATCCAGGCCCCTTCGCAAGCGCACCGTCACGTCCACCCCGCGAGTCTCCAAGGCATTCTGGAAAGCCCGCACGTTTTCGGCCGACGAGGGCCGGTAAGCGTCTTCGGCCGTTGGATTCAACGGAATCAGGTTGACTTTGGCCGGCGGAAACAGGCTGCCGATCAATGTCGCCAATTCGTGCGCCAGCTCCGGCCAATCGTTGATTCCATCCATCAGCGCGTACTCAAAAGTCATCCGCCTGTTGGTCCGGTTGACGTACTCCGCGCAGGCGTCCATCAACTCCCGCAGCGGGTAGCGGCGGTTCAAGGGCACCAACTGGTCGCGCAGCCAGTCGTTGGGAGCGTGCAAAGAAACCGCCAGGCCAACCTGCTCCGGCTCGGTACTCATCTGGCGGATACCCGGCACCCAACCGGCAGTCGAGATGGTCATCGCCCTGGCGCCCAGCCCAAACCCGGCTTTGTCGTTCAATCGCCGCACAGCGGCCCACGTCGCCGCATAGTTGAGCATTGGTTCGCCCATACCCATAAAGACGACGTTGGTCACCCGAAGGTTCCTGGCAGCCAACTGGCGCGCGAAAAACAGGACCTGGGCCACAATCTCGCCCGGCGTCAGGTCTCTTACGAACCCGCTCTGTCCCGTGGCGCAAAACGGGCAGTTGACCGGACATCCAACCTGGGTACTGACACACACCGTCTGCCGCTTGGTGTAGTGCATCAGTACCGTCTCGACCTGTTGCCCATCCGGCAACTGAAACAGGGTCTTCTGGGTCTGTTCATCCGAAGACTCCGTCGTCGTCAGGGGCGTCAACGCGTCCAACGTGCTCGAATCGGCCAAACGCCGGCGCAGACTTGCCGGCAGGTTGGTCATCTGCTCCGGGTCGGTCGCGTAGTGCTGGTATATCCACGACCACAGTTGGTCGGCGCGAAATGACGGCTCTCCCCAGTCTGCCAGGAGCGCCTGCAGCTGCCCACGCTCGAGATCGAATAGATTGATCATTTTCCCCTCGTCCAGGCTCATGGCAGGCTGCCCCAGGCGCCTGTCAGCGTCTGAATGTTCTCGAAGACCCAGTCGGGCTGCACGTCACTCTCGGCCAGCATCTGCCGGTCCGCCACGCCGCTCAATACCAGGATGCTTTTCAACCCGGCCCGCTGGCCGCCCAAAATATCCGTCTCCAGGCGATCGCCCAGCGTTGCCGCCTGGCCGGGATTCAGCCCCATCGACGCAAGCGCCATCTCAAACATCATCGGCTGCGGCTTGCCGACAATGACCGGCGTCACGTCGGTGCTGGCCGTGAGAAAGGCCAGCGTGGCCCCGTTTCCGGGGACCAACCCGCGTTCGCTGGGCAACGTGCGGTCCGGGTTACAGCCCACGAACCTGGCCCCGGCCCGGATTAACAAAGAGGCCTCCATCAGCTGCGCATACGTCAACTCCGGGTCCAGACCGACCACGACGTAATCGGCTTCCGCCCCGTTTGCAACTTGCAGGCCGCGCTGGCGCACAACCTGCCGCAGGCCCTCCGACCCGATGACGTAGACGCGCGCCCCCGGCGCCTCCTGAGCCACGTAGTGGGCCGTCACCACGCCCGACGTCAGGATGTTGTCCGTCTCCACCGCCACGCCGAAGTCGCCCAGTTTGGCCACGTATTGCGCCGGTGTGAGCGTTGGGTTGTTGGTAGCCAGCTTGAACTGGATCGACCGCCGGCGCAGCATTTGGAAAAAATCGGCCAGGCCGGGCAACGCCTGGCTGCCCCGCCACAGAACCCCGTCCATGTCGATGACGAGCCCTTTCAGGTCCCTCAAATCTTCGTGTTCGTTATATTTCCGGGAAATACTTGTCACTGATTGTCTCCACTGGGTTGGAAATGATTGCTGCCCATCACAAAGAGGAAGCTACACAGGAGGCGCAACAGGCATATGCCGGCTAGGCCGACGCCGGCTGCGACCTGGCGTGTCAAGACGGTGAATGGGGCAGCGTAGAAGGCTGCGAAGAAGACAAACGCGCCGTTGGCCAGCATCAGCACCCATTGGTCGCCCGGTGAGGCAGCGATCTTGCGCAGGGCAACCACCATCAGAGGGATTTCGGCCAGCGAAAAAACGAGGACGAATGCCATCAACGATAGTGTCGCCACGCGTCCTTGTATCAGAGGGGCGCCGGGTGCCTGAATCGCCCAGCCGGCCGCCACGACGGTCAGGAGGCCTCCGACGATGAGTCCCACCATCCCGGAGGCAATCAGCCGGTTACGTTTCGTCATCTCCGTCTTTGGCCAGGTCACGCTCCACTTCCACGGCTGCGGTGGCAATGGCCCAACTGACCACGCCCCACGTCAAGCCCGAAATGACTGCGCCCATTCCCAGTGACCAGGCCGTCACCGGAGTCGTTGGATCACGAAAGACGCCCACCACCGTCAAAACAATGCCGACGACGGCAAAGGCGATACCTATCTTCGTTGGCCCGTTTAGGCGCCCCCAAAATGTGGGATGATCCGCTTGTGTCTCAGCCACCGTTTCGCCTCCCAAAAAGCCGGGCACCCCGGCAGTTGGCTCAGATTGTAACAGATTTGGGACGCACGAGCAAGCTTTCGCGAGGGTTAGGTGCATCTCATTTTCTTGGCAGATGGCTAGAAGAGTCGGCGGCCGGTTTTATCTCTCTTTGTGTCTTGTGGGTGGCAGGCCTTCCACCCATAAGAAATAGAGGAATACTACCTGATTCGGCGCCAGACGATGTGTGGCAGAAGGGTCTAGCGCTCGTCTGCCAGAGCGGCTTCAAAGTGAATCGAGGTCAGAGCACCGGTAGAGGCATTGCTTAAACTGACACTGCCGCGCAATTCCTTGCGCACGATGTTTTGCACCAAGTACAGGCCCACGCCGGTCTGATCCCCTCCCAGGACGGCCTCAGGATATCCCGGCCCATTATCGCCGAACGCAATTGCGACCATCCCCTTCTCGACGGAGACGTCTATTTGCATCTCCCCCAAAGTCTGGGCGTCGAATGCGTGCTTCAGGCTGTTGGTCGCCAGCTCGTTGATGACCAGGGCCAGGCTATGCGCCTGGTCCGGCGTCACCAACACTTGACACGGCTGTACCTGGACCAGTGGACGGTGGCTACGGGCCATGATCTGAACGGTAGCGTGAATGATACGTTCGATCAGGTCGCTGAGAGACAGAGGCGCCCATTGGCTGGCGGTCAACATACTGTGTACAGTCGCCATACCTTGAATGCGGCAGGTCATTTTCTGCACGATGGACTCGTGACCCTCAGCCTCGTCGGCCCCATCACGGAATTGCTCGGCATATAGCAGGCCGATGATACCGGTCAGATTGTTTTTCACGCGGTGGTTGACTTCCCGCAGCAGCGTGGCCTTGGTCTCCGCATCACGGCTGGCCTGCTCGAGAAGCGCCGCGTTTTCCAATGCCAGGCGTCGATAGTTCTGTTCGCTCTGGCGCAATGCTTCCTCGGCCATTTTGCGGTCGGTGATATCGCGCCCGACCCCCTGGATCTCCTTCAACGTCCCGTCGTCGTCAAAGATCGGCCTTTCCGTCCACTGCACCCAACGCGTGCCCAGGTCGTTCAGGGTCTCAGGGTACTCGCTGGTCACCACGCGATTATCGTCACCATTGCTCGACCGTCGCCATTCGGCGATCCGGCCAAGGATCCGTTCTTGATCTTCGGGCGAGAAACGCTCCAGCCAGTTCCATTCGACGGTCTGCTCACACCGTAATCCGTAGCGCTGGCAATAGGCACTGTTGGCAAAGGTGAGGCGCCCATCCGGCAACCAGCGGCACACAAATTCGCTCTGGTCTTCCACAATAGCGCGATAACGGTTTTCGCTGGTGCGCAGGGCTTCGGCGACGCGCTGGCGCACGAGGACGTTGGTCAGCACTTCGCCAATCAAGCGAAACAACCTCAGATCGCTATCGGTCCATCGGCGCCGGATCTGCATCATATTCAAGCCCAAGAGACCGACCAGCCCACCACCTTCGAGCAATGGCACGACCAGCAACGACCGCACCTTGCGGCGCATCAAGAGCCGCTTGCCATCACTCGTCTCGTCCGGCAAATCGTCCACGTCCCAAACTTGAAGCACTTTTCCGGCCCGCAACGAAGGCAAAGCCCAGGCGAGCTCGGCCAGGCCGGGGGCGGCATCTTTGTCTCCACGGCCCTCGATTCCCGCGTGATACCAAACGAAAGATCGCTCGACGGAAGGGACGCTGTCCGGGCCGCCGGCCTCACCGGCGAACAGAAGAAGATAGCTGCAGTCGACTGCGGCGAAACGGGCAATTGCTTGCAGGGTCCGGTCGATCTCGCCGCTGTAGGCTTCGGGAGATAGGGTGACAAAGCGGGTCGAAATCTGACTGACCAACTCCTCCGCCAGAAGTCGGTGCTGCAGGGCAACTTCCGCCCGTTTGCGGTCGGCCAACTCGCGCCGGGTCTGCTGGTAAAGCTGGGCGTTGTGGATGGCAACTGCCGCCCATTCGGCAAAATCCCGTAAGCGCCATGCGTCCGATTCCTTAAAATGATTGGGCTGGCTGCTGTTGGCGTTCAGGAAACCGATCACACGATCGTCGATGATGATCGGTGCGCCGATGTAGGATTTTATCCACGTCACCTCAGGCCTTTGTACCCAGGCCGCGTACGATTCAACGTCGGGGATTGCCACGGGCAGGCCGCTGCGCTGCATGCGCAGGTGGTTCTCGATCTCATCCACCCGATACTTGACTTGAGAAATATACGCCTCGCCCCCAAAGCGCTCGTAGCCGCGCCAGCGCAGGGCACGCATCGTTTCCCCGTTGATCAGCATGATGTCCGCGGCGTCGTAGGGTAGCACCAGCTCCATCAATTGCAGGATGAGGTCGAGCACCTCTTCGTAGTTCAAGGTGCTGTTAAGTGCAGCGCCAACTCTCAGCAGCACCTCATTCAGAGCGCGCTGCTCTTTCTCGTACTCCAGCCGTTTTTCGCGCTCCAGCTCCAGCCGCTTGCGCTCGACTGCACAGGCGACCACGTCGGCCAGCGCCTGGATTTCGTGTACCGGGCCGGCCAGACATTCTTGAGCGCCACTCTGTATCAACCGGGCCGCTCGAGAGCCTATCTCCGGCCCGCCGACGGCTACAATCGGCATCTCAGGCCAACGCTCACGCACGTGCGAGACCAAATCGTGCACCGGGTGGCCATTATCGATGACGTCCAACCCAAGCAACAGCACGTCGATGTCGCCCTGGTCGAGACGAACGGCGCCGCTATTCCAGTCAGGGGCCGTGTATAGCACAAGTTCGGCGTAATTGCTGTCGAGCAGGTCACCGTCGGCCGGCGCGAGGCGGGCGTCTTTGATATCACCGATGAGCAACACCGACATCCTGCGAGACACAGCGTCCCCTCCTTGACCGGTTCGACGTGAGCAGCCAGCGTCTGTTGCAGACTCAAAAACTGTGCTATTTGTGTGCAATTTACCGTACGGCAACGGGAACCAATCTTTCTCCGGCACGAACGGCAATATTTGCCATTCTCGCCCGGTGCAGACAGTAGATTGCCCGGGAAAGTCGCCCCTCAAGGCCAATGGCAAAGCCGGCCTTTCAACGAGCCCTTGTCCCATTGTACAATTTTGGCACAGAAATGGACAATAGGCCTTTGGTCACATAGGCGACGATTGCCGCCTCCAAGTTAGCGGATGTGCCGCATATTTTTTGTTGGAGAAATTGGACCGGGCCATGGGTTCGGGAGAGACCGCTCACACAGCGTTGTCTCATGACTCGTGAATGGAAGGTCGTCCACCCACGCGAAAATGAACGGATATTCCGGCCGCCGACTCTTATAGCCACCTGCCAAGAGGATGGGACCACGCCCCAAAATTGGCTTGCGCCCGGCGCCAGACTGCGGTAGAATCGCTCTAGCACCGTCCAGCTCAGGCGGTGCCAAAGGGAGCTGACTATGCGACCAAAACTCTTGCACGGCTGGATCGAAGCCGTGTTTCTGGGTGTGTGCCTGGCGATTGGGTTGACCATCGCCTTCGTTTTTGCACCGCAGCCAAGCCGGCCAGTAGTTGGTGTGCTTCATTTTGAAGGCTTGATCGAACCGGCCAGCGCGCAACAGATGGCCGCCATATTGGATGCGGCGCGCCGAGACGACAGCCTGGCAGCAGTTGTGATGGAAATTGACTCGTACGGCGGTCTGTCGACCAGTAGCGAGAGTCTCTACCACGCCATGCTGCAATTGCGCCAGGAGAAACCGCTGGCCGTCGTCATCGACGGCGCGGCCACCAGTGGGGCCTACTACATGGCCGTGGCCGGCAACAAGCTCTACGCAACCGCCAGCAGCGAGATCGGCAACGTCGGCGCCTGGACAATGCGCCCATCGGACCCCCAGGTATACGCCGACGTCATCAGCACCGGCCCCTACAAGCTGAGCGGCGGCAGCCGTTTCGATGCCATACGCCAGTTGCAGTTGACCCGTGATGCGTTCGTGGCCAGCGTGGTCTACCAAAGGAAGCAGTCGCCCGAAAACCCGCTCAAGATCGACCAAACGTCACTGGCCGAAGGCCGCGTCTACATGGGTACCGAGGCCCTGGCCCTGGGGTTGATCGACGAACTGGGCGCCACCGCCGACGCCGTTTTGTGGGTAGCCGGCCAGGCTGGTTTGGCCAACTACCAGGTCGAAGAGCTGTCCGGCTACCTGGACATGGAGTTCGACGCCATCGGCCTGTCGGCTCTGTCCGGGGTCCTCGACGCCGGGCTTCCCGGCAGCGTATTGTTGTTGGACAGCCGGGTGCCGGCGGCGCTCCGGGCGGATCAAGAGGCAAGCACCCAGGCGGATAAAGGTGCCCTTCAGCTAAGGGCAGCGCTCTACGCGGGCGGCGCCGGTCTTTCCGCATCGGGCGAGGAGGTGCAGCCATGAACCGCACCCTCCGCCCCCTGGTCGTCATTCTGATCGGTCTAGGTTTGCTGGTCGCGCCCTATCTCGTCAGCCTGGGATTGGCCCATCCGGCAGCCAGCACTTACCAGCCGCCGCAAGCCGACCTGCCGGACCTGGCGGTCACGGCAATCCCAACCACGGCGCCGGCACCTGTGACGCCCGAGGCGTCGTCGGCTCAGTTCGGCCCCGGCAGCGTCGTGGTCGACCTGGCCCACTTCTCGGACGTCGGGCCGACCCGTTTTCAGCCCCTGGCCGGCTATCTGGCAGCCTATGGCGTCGATTTAGACTTCTGGATGAACGAAGAGGACGCTGCAAACATCGACTTTTCTACCATGGCGGACCTGCCCGACCAGTCTCAGAAGCTGGCCGAGTTGTTGCAGGACGCCGCCGGTCTGGTGGTGATCAATCCGGCCTTTTGGTGGACCGCCGACGAAATTGAGGTCGCCCAGGAGTTTGTGGCCGATGGCGGGCGGCTGGTCATCATCAACGACCCGGATATTGCCGAACCGCCCGAGTTCTTCTACCCCGACATGAACAGCCTGAGCGAGCCCTTCGGCATCGTGTTCAACAACGATTACCTGTTCAACCTGACCCATAACGATCTCAATTTCACCCACGTCTACCAGGCCGACTTCACCGGCCAGGCCGCCGGGCTGGCCGGCAGTACCATCGTTTTCTACGGAACGCGCAGCATCAGCGGCCCGGCAGTGCCCCAGGTGCTCACCGGCGACGAAACGTTGAGCAGCCTGCGGACCGGACTGACCGGATTCACGACGGCGGCTATCGGCGGCTTGTCGCCCGATGGGACCGGCGGCAACGTGCTGGCCCTGGGCGATTTCGACGTGCTGACCGAGCCTTACGTCAATCGTTATGACAACCAAAAAATGGCCAATTTTGTCGCCCAGTTCCTGGCCGGCAGCCGGCGCGTGGACACGCTGACCGACTTTCCGGCCTATCTGGGGCAGGACGTGGCCCTGGTGTTTGGCCCCGACGGCCCGCTGGACGCAACGTTGTTGCAGGCCAGCAGCACCTTGCAGGAGTTGTTGCTCCGCAGCGGCCGGACGATGTCGCTGGCTGCACCCGACACGACCGTCCTGTCGACGACAACCACCCTCGCCGGTGAGGGAACGGCGGACGTGATCTATGCCGCCTCCTACGCGACGGCCGCCCGTGATACACTTCTGCTTCAAAACGCAGGGATACGCCTGGTCACGCCGGCCGAAGAAGACGTGTCACCGGTTGGACCGGCCGGCAGCGGCACCGAGTTGTTACCCGGGGACGTCATGACCGCGACCGGTCAAATCGACGAGACCGGCCCGGCTTCGGCCGCATTATCGGCCACCGAGGAGACGACCGGCACGGCGGTGCTGGAGACCAGTTTCGGCCCCAGCTTCAACCCCCAGGAGATCACGCTCTTCCTGCGCCAGCAACTCGACTCCGGGACGAACGTGACCGCCGTCCTGGTCGGCGACGATGATCAGCACGCCACGCTGCGCGCCGGCCTCGACCGGCTGCAAAACGCCGATTTCGGCGACTGCCTGACCTTCCCCGACCTGGTCATCTGCCCGGCTGCCGAGAAACAGTCGGGCGCCGAGGAGGGAGCAGAACAGCCGGGCGATAGCGGCCTGCCGTCCCTGCCCGAATCGACCGAGCCGCTGCCCCTGCCGGACGTTACCAGCGACACCCTGTTGATCGATGATGACCAATACGCTAGCGGCGACGAGTTGAGCGAGGCCGACATCTACCTGACCGCCATGCTTGATTACGGCTACTATCCCGACACGTGGTCTACCGCCCTCAACGGCCTGCCGCAACTGGAGGACCTATCCGCTTATCGCTGGGTCATCTGGAGCGCCGGCGAGTACGCGGACAACAGTCTGGGCTACGACGAGCTGGACATGCTCATGAGCTACCTGCAAGACGGCGGTATCGTGACTCTCAGCGGCCGGCGACTTTCACCTGACCTGGAACAAGGCACGGCCACGGAGCTTCGCGACGTGGTCATCACCGACGCGCTGCCGGACCTGGTTACCGACCTGCCGGATACGCCGGTCGACCTGGAGGAAGGTCTGCCGGCTGTGGTACCCCTCGGGGAGTCCATCGGTGAGGCGGAAGTGACCGTATTGCGCCGGGGGGCCAACAGCGAAGATGCCGATTCTCCGGTGATGAAGGTCATCGCCGACAGCGGCTCACCGAGCCGCGGCCAGCCCCAGGTTATCGCCATCGCCATGTCACTCACCTGGCTGCCGGCCGACTACGCCAACCAGTTGATCGGCAATATGGCTCTGTGGACCAGTGCCGAATAGTGCCCGGCACGGCCGGGTATGTGCCGACTTTTTTTGTTGGAGAAATAGGATCGAACCAAAGTCTGGCTGCAAAGTAAGTTCGTGAGAGATCACTCACATGTAGAATTCTTTATTTCTTGTGGATGGAAGACCTTCCACCCACAAGAAATAACAAAGAGGAAAAATCGACCGCCGACCGGCGTGCTCCTCTACCGAGAAAATGGGACGCACCCGGTGCGGCGTCAGCGAGCGACGAATTGTGTTGGGTTTTTGGCGTGAAGCCAGCAAGGAGCGGATATGAAACGATCTTGGATTCACACGCACACGCAAGCCGGCCAACCGGTGTCATCGGGGGAAACGCACGTGATGCCTGTTGCCCGCTCGGTTCGCTTGCAGCCCCCGGGATGGCAAGCCGGCTTAATCTGGAATCGCCCTCTGGCAGTCGTGGTGCGCACGGCCGACGGTCGGGTGAATGCCATTCCCGTCCACGACGTGACACGCCGGCGCCAATTGCTTTGGTTTGTCGTGGGTCTGTTGGGGTCCATAATAATATGGTGGGTCTTTCGCAAGTAACTCAGGCTGCATTGTTTACTTAGAGGGAGGTACGCTATGACAGACGGAAAGGATTTCGAGATGGA
Source organism: uncultured Anaerolineales bacterium (assembly GCA_964529945.1). Classification (GTDB taxonomy): domain Bacteria; phylum Chloroflexota; class Anaerolineae; order 4572-78; family NAK82; genus CAZHBM01. Next base: position 45,380 of record CAZHBM010000001.1, read on the forward strand.
AGATGAGATGACTCCGGAAATGGACATGTTGCAGGCGATGGATATCGTCCCCGAGACGATGGCCAGCTTCTTCGATACCGCCAGCGTGGAGGCGGTTTTCGGAGAGCCGATCGAAAAGGACCAGCTTACCCTCATCCCCACGGCCGAAGTGTTGGTCACTATGGGCTTTGGCACCGGTTTCGGCAGTGGCGATGGAGACAAGGACGAAAAAGGTGGCGGCGGTGGCGGCGGTGGCGGTGGCGGCGGCAAGACCCTGTCGCGGCCGGTGGCAGTCATCGTCGTGTCGCCCGAAGGCGTTTACGTCGAACCGGTCTTTGACCGAACCAAAGTAGCTATCGCTGCCATCACCGCCATTGGCTTCATGGCGGCCACCTTGTTCGGTATCCTAAGTCCCAAGAAGGCGATGAAACAACTCAAGGGCGAGTGACTAGAAGATTGACCGACGTTCTTCCCAGACGCCACGGCCTGACTCTGGCGCTCTTCCTGTTTTTGTTGGCAGTCTATTTGACTACCTACAGCCCGCGTTTCCATTCGTCAGACGGCCTGGCAATGTTCTCGGCGGCGGAAAGTCTGGCCCGGCGGGGTGATTGGGGTATCGATCAGATCCAATGGATGGGTCTGCAGCAGGGCACCTACGGTCTGGATGGGCATCTTTATTCGCGCAAAGGGCCGGGAATGTCGCTGCTGATGCTCCCCCTCACCTGGCTGGGCCTGACGATTCCCGGCTGGGGGGCGGCCTCGACAACCCTCTTGTTCAACAGCCTGATCACCGCCGCCACAGCCGTTGGCCTGTTTTGGCTCCTGCGCCGGCTCGATTTCGGCGACAACATCAGCCTGATCGCTGCGCTTTGTTTCGGATTGGCGACCCTGGCCTGGCCTTACGCCAAGACTGCCTTCAGCGACCCCCTGGCCGGTTTATGTCTACTTGTAACCTTGCTGGTCCTGCTCCGTTTTCGCCACACCGGCGCCGCCCGTTTCGCCTTTCTGGCCGGCGCGGCACTGGCGGTCTCCGTTGCCACGCGCTACGCCAACGCGCTTCTGATTCTGCCGTTCGCGGCTCTTTTCCTGGTTTACGCCTGGTCCCTTTTCGCCGTCGCGCCCCAACCGGGGGCCGGGACACCCTGGCGACGCTTGCTGAATTCACGGCGTGGTTTCTGGCCGGCGGTCCTCGCCTTTGGCCTGCCGCTCATTCTGGCCGCCATCCTGCTGGCCTGGTACAACTTCAGCCGCTACGGCAACCCGCTCAGTACCGGCTACCTGGCGGAGGAGAGTTTCTCCGGCAACTGGTGGCAGGGTATTGTCGGGATGCTTTTCAGCCCCGGAAGGGGCCTGTTTCTTTACGCCCCCATCCTGCTCGTGGCCCTGCCGAGTTTTCCGGCCGCCCTGCGGCGCTTTCCGGCCGAGGCCGGCCTGGCCCTGGCGGTAATTGTTTTCCACCTGCTGCTGTACGGCAAATGGTTCATGTGGCACGGCGGCTACGCCTGGGGGCCGAGATTTATCGTGCCGGCCATCCCCTTCTTCGTGCTGCTGATGGCGCCCGGCCTGAAATGGCTCCTGGTCGGCCGCCGCCGCTATTTGTTGGTCGGGCTATTTGCCCTGAGCCTGGTGCCGCAACTGCTGGGCCTGAGCGTGCACTTCGAGCTTTTCCAAAACTCGCTGCTGGACACCGGGCTGCCGTTGTTCGCACCACAGACCTTTTTCTTACCGCAGTATTCGCCGCTGGCCGGCCAGTGGGCTTACCTGCAGGTGACCAACCTAGATTTTGCCTGGATAAACAACGGCCGGGTTGACTGGCTCATGCTGGCTTGCCTGCTGGCAGCCGTGGCCGTCTCGGCCGCCGTGCTGGCCTATGCGGCCCACGCCGGCGGGACGCGCAAGGGCCGCGCCGTTGCCTGCGCGCTCGACCTGGCCCTTTTGCTGCTGGCCGGCGCGGTCTTGCTTTCCCGCACCACCCACGCCTATCCGGCCGACCTGCAGCAGGTCACCCGAACCCTCAACGCCAGCAGCACCCGCCAAGACGCGATCGTTACCGGCTCGCCGGCCGAGGCCGTTGACTTCGCCGACCTGTACCGCGGCGGCGCTTACGTGCTGGGCCTCAACGCCGGCTCTCTGTCGGCCGACTCACGCTCCGAGGCGGCCCTGCAGACCGCCATCGACCGCTACGCCCGAATCTGGTGGCTGACGCCCTGGGTGTCGCACAACCTGACCGACATCGAGACACAACTTTCCGCCGGCGGCTACAGGGTCAGCGACCAGTTCTTCCCCCGCCAGGCCGGCAGCGACCAGGGTCGCCGCCTGGTGCTGTTCTACTTCCCCAAGCGCCCGATGACGGCTAGCGACCTGGCCGCCACTTTCGGCGATCGGGTGCGCCTCGAGTCTCTCGAAATGCAGGCCGGTCCCTATGACGCCGGAGACGTCGTGGCATTGACCCTGATCTGGCAGGCGGTCGCCCCTGTTCCCTACGACACCCGCACTTTCGTCCAGTTGATCGACGCCGGCGGAAATCGGGTGGCGGGCTCCGACCAACAGCCTTCGCTGGAACCGGATGGCCAATTGGTCGAGGATCGTCACGCCTTCCAGATTCCCGCCGGCCTGCCGGCCGGGGACTACCGCCTGATCGCCGGCCTGTACCAGGCCGCTGACGGAGTCAGACTCTTGCAGGCGGACGGCTCAGATTACGCCACTCTAGCTATCATCCAGATAGATTGACCCCGGCGCGGCACCCTGCCGGACCGCTGTAGGGATACGCGACCCGCCGGGCGCACGC
>CAZHBM010000001.1:48246-50821 GCA_964529945.1 uncultured Anaerolineales bacterium
CGGCGCGGCACCCTGCCGGACCGCTGTAGGGATACGCGACCCGCCGGGCGCACGCCGCCGTCTACTGAGAAAATGGGACCGCCTCGGCTTGCCACGGGTCTTTGACGAGGGGCAACCCGGTAGACTATAATGACCACCAACCTGGTTATCCCCCATCTACACGGCTTAGATGCATCCGCAGAGAGGTATGCCGATTGCGTGAGTTAGATGTCCAGGCGCCATCGCCGCAAAATCGAGGAGCTTTTCCCGGCAAGTTCGATCCCGGGCTGGGGTTAGCCGCCCTGTTGGCACTGTTCGTTATCCTGCCGCTGCTCAAACCGGGCCTGCCGGCCACTGCGGATACGCCCATACACGTCTTTCGCAGCCTGGAGCTGACCAGGTCCTGGGCGCCGGGCGTACTGTACCCACGTTGGGCGCCTGATTTCGCCTACGGCTACGGCTTGCCCTTCTGGAACTTCACACCGCCGTTACCCTACCTGATTGTCTACGCCTTTTTGTCCCTGGGCCTGCCGCTGACGGCCGGCGTCAAGCTGCTGGTGATCCTGATCGCCCTCGGTTACAGCCTGGGCGCCTACCTGTTCACGCGCGACCTGTTCGGCCCTCAGGCCGGGCTGGTTGGTGCCGCCGTCTTCACGCTGTCCACCTTTGCCCTGCGCGAGTCCCTGCTTTACGGCGGCAATTATCCGCAATATATGGCCGTGGGACTGTTTCCCTGGCTGATGTGGGCCTTGGGCCGGGCCGGCCGGTGGGGCCGCAAGCGTGACGTGCTTCTGGTCGGCCTGTTCTACGCCGCCGTGACCCTGTCGCACCAGTTCCACGCCCTGATCGTGTCGCCTGTGGCCGTCGCCTACCTGCTGGTCCTGCGCCTGAGCGGCCGGAGCGACCGGCGGCGTCTGCTGGCGGGTCTCCTCGGCTTGTTGGGCGGGCTGGCTTTGAGCTGCTTTTTCTGGCTGCCGGCCCTGATCGAGCGCCGATGGACCCGGGCGCTGGAGGACGTCTACCTGCACGTCAATCCGTTCTACACCCACTTCCTCAGCCTCAAGGAGCTGGCCGCCTGGCCGCAGGCCCTCGACCGGCGCGCGGCCGATCCGTGGGTGCCATTCAGCCTGGAGCCGGCCGTGCTGTTGTTGGCCGGCCTGAGCCTGCTGGCATTGCTGCTCGGCCTGTGGCGCCGCCGGCGCCCCGACTGGGCGGCCGACTTCTTTTGGGTCGTTCTGCTGGGTGGTGCCTTTTTGGTGCTGCCGGCATCGACCTACCTCTGGTATCACCTGCCCTTCCTCAGCCTGGCCCAATTCCCCTGGCGCGTGATGGGCATTGTGACCCTGGGATTGGCGGCCGTTGCCGCCGGCAGCCAGAGACTGGTGCCGCTTCTCCGCCAGGGGCGACGTGCCCAGGCGGCAGCCGGCCGGCCGGCGCGGGCGCCGGTCTGGGTCTGCGTGGGCGCGGTTTTTGTCATCTGGCTGGGCGCGGCCGTATACCTTTATCCTTTCCAGGCCTTCTTCAGTTACAACGACTCGGTCGCCGATATGGCCCGTTACGAAGAAGCCACCCATAACATCGGTATGACCACCCTCGGGGAATACGTCCCCAAATGGGTGACGCGGGCGCCGACCACCTCGCCGATGCTGGCCGACCTGATCGCCGGCCGGCCGCTGGACAAACTCGACCCACAGTCCCTGCCGGCCGGCGCCAGCGCCCGGTCTGTGGTCCAACAGGCCAACCGCACCGTCTACCAGGTGAACAGCCCGCAGCCGTTCCTGGCCACCCTGCGCACGTTTTATTTTCCCGGCTGGTCGGCCAGCGTGGACGGCCAACCGGTGGCGCTGCAAATCGAGGCCGGCAGCGGCTTGATCCAGGTGCCCATCCCGGCCGGCGCGCACCGGCTGGAAATCGATTTCGGCGCCACGCCGTTGCGCCACGTCGCCAACGCCATCAGCCTGCTGGCGCTGGCCCTGATCCTGCTCGTGGCCGTGCGCACGGTCTGGACCGGCCGGTCCAAACCGAAACCGGCGCCGGCAACGGCCTCGCCGCCCAACAATCACTGGCCGTTGGCCGCAGCGTTGGCGCCGGCCCTCCTGTTGGTGGCCCTCCTGGCAGCCAAGAGCCTGTATATCGACCCGCATACCGATTGGTTCCGCCGGACTTCGCCGCCCGGCCAGGTATTGGGGGTCAGCCATCCCTTGCAGGCCGACTTCGCCGGCCGGTTCGAACTGCTCGGTTACGACGTCAGCCGCAGTCAGGTCCGCCAGGGCGGGCGGCTGGAGATTTCGCTCTATTGGCAGGCGCTGCAGCCGGCGTCTACCAACTACCGTACCTTCGTCCACCTCGATTCGCCGGTCGACGACCGCACCTGGGCCATCAGCGATCACGCCAACCCGGGCGACCCGGTCACGCAGATTGAACTGCCCACGTCGACTTGGGACACCCAGCACTACGTCCGCGACCGGCACACGCTGATCATTCCGGCCGGCGTGCCGCCGGTGCAAATGAACCTGCGGGCCGGCATCTACGACCCACAGACCGGCCAACGCCTGGCACTGGTCGACACGCCGCTCGACACCCTGCTGCTGCAACC
>CAZHBM010000002.1:0-23576 GCA_964529945.1 uncultured Anaerolineales bacterium
CCCGAGTTAGGGGGCCGGTCACACAGTTAATACAATCGACGACACTTGACAATCTGTATTTGTCAACAAGCCCTCCTCTCCGGAAAGCTGCGGAGAGGAGGACGTGTCGTTGACCAAACCAAAAAAGAACAAACGTTAGACTGAAGAACACACGTTGGAGGTCTGCTTCTAGGTGACCCGATACATAATAAGTCGTATTCTTATGGCCGTTCCCGTCCTCCTGGGGGTGCTCTTTATTACCTTCGCTATGGCCCGAGTCGTCCCCGGCGACCCCTGTCGCGCTGTTCTTGGAGAAAAGGCTACAGACGAGATCTGTGACCGTTTCATCAGACAAAAGGGCCTCGATCAGCCCATCCTCGTCCAATTTAAGGTATATCTGGAGGAAGTCTCACATTTCGACCTTGGGGTTTCTTTTCGTACCAGACAACCGGTGGCCGAGTTGATTGTAGAACGACTGCCCACCACGATTGAGTTAACCATCTTCGCAATGTTATTTGCTTCATTCTTCGGTGTTACTTTTGGTGTGATTGCCGCTTATTGGAACAACACCAAAATTGACGTGGGAGTCATGGTTGGGGCCAATGTTGGTGTTTCTATGCCTGTCTTCTGGTTGGGGCTGATGTTGGCCTACCTCTTTGCTTTGAAACTTAAAGGCACGCCATTCTGGCTGCCGCCTTCGGGACGGCTGTCTCCTGGCCTGACACCACCCGACCTGGCCGCACTATGGGGAATCGAACCTACCGGACGTTTCTACGGCCTGGCTGACTTTGTCTCCAATCTGGTGATCTTCAGTTCGTTGATCACCGGCAACTGGAAGGTCTTGTGGGATGCTATCCAGCACATGATCTTGCCGGCCGTTGCCCTGGCTACAATACCCATGTCGATCATTGCCCGCATGACCCGTTCAAGCCTGATGGAAGTTTTGGGGTTGGACTATATTCGCACGGCACGAGCCAAGGGCTTGCGTGAGATTGTCGTTGTGGGGCGCCACGCGATGGCGAACGCCCTGTTGCCGGTGGTGACCGTCATCGGTCTTTCACTTGGGTCTCTGTTGAGTGGTGCAGTCCTGACGGAGACGATCTTCAGTCTACCAGGCGTTGGGCGCATCATGTACGATTCGATCACCGCGCGGGACTATGGTGTCGTCCAGGGATTTGTGTTCATCATTGCGGTGATCTATATGACGGCCAATCTGCTGGTCGATATTTCGTATGCGTTTCTCGACCCGCGCATTCGTCTCAGTTGACAGACCGGCACGCTCCAAATCTCTTGCGCGTCCGGTTTGTGGCTGCTCGGTGAAGTGCCGGCTTTTTGGCATGTCGGGTTTTGCGCCACGCGTTCCGTCTTGTGTGTGGGCAATCGCTCGCCCTGGATCAGTTTGGCGACACCAAAACTACCCGGTCCAAAAGAAAATCATCGCTCGTAGAGGAATAGTGAATGGTAGCTCCCTCGAAATTCTTGCGTGAAAAACTAGATCAAGCTTTGCCGCGTGGCTCAAGCCTGTGGGTCGATGTATTGCGCAATATTGTGCATCGACGGTCTGCCGTCGTCGGAATGATAATTCTGTTTTGTTTGCTGATGGTGGCTCTCCTGGCACCGGTGATCGCCCCTTATGACCCGGAACAAGTCCTCATCGGCGTGGAGAACGTCAAGCGTAGAACACCACCCTGTATTCATCTTCTGGGCTGCCCGGCCGATCAGCCACAGCATATTCTCGGTGTGGATGGCAATGTTCGCGATTTCTTCAGCCGGATGTTATACGGGTCTCGTATGTCGCTCAAGATCGGTGTGACCACGGTATCTTTTGCCGTGATTGTGGGTACTTTGATCGGATCTGTCGCCGGCTATGCAGGTGGGTGGGTGGATAATGTTCTCATGCGTATGCTGGACGTCATACTGGCCTTTCCCTATTTGTTGTTGGCGATTGCCATCGTCACCGTATTGGGACCAGGACTGATAAACGCCCTGATCGCGATTGCCATCGTTTCGATTCCTGTGTATGCCCGCGTCCTGCGGGCCAGTGTTTTGTCCATCAAAGAAACGGACTTCGTGCTGGCCGACCACTCGATCGGTGTTCGTCCGGTCCGCATCTTGTTCTTGCGCATTCTGCCGAATTCCCTGACTCCGCTCATTGTGCAAGGGACGTTAGGTATTGCGACGGCCATCCTGGATGCGGCGGCGTTGTCCTTCTTGGGCTTGGGTGCGCAACCGCCGACACCGGAGTGGGGTCTGATGTTGAGTGAAGAACGCAACCAGGTGTTTAGCGCCCCATTTCTGGTATTCTTTCCCGGTCTGGCGATCATGGTGACGGTGCTGGCCTTCAATCTGCTGGGCGATGGATTGCGGGACGCTCTGGATCCTCGCCTGCGGCGTTAGCCGAATGATCATAGAGAGGCAATACCGTTATTCGGCGATAGCCGCCGGACGAAGCACTCAATGGAGCCGTGAACTGCCGAAGCGTCAACGTCGACGATCGCCGGTGATATTTTTTAGAGAGGTAAATATGCACGATGAGTGACGACAACATTTCAGGCTCAGATCTGAACGACCCAGCTTTGGATCAGAAGGCCCGTCGACGCGGACGCATGGGTCTCACCATATCCTGGGAGAGTATTCCTTGGTGGGGTATCATTATTATCATTGTTGGGGTGTTCGTCCTTTATTCCACGCTGACCAACACGCGATACGTGGATGCCTTACGTTTCATTTTTGATTTGCCGTGGAATATGGAGGCGATTGCCAAGTCGGATGTGGCCGAAGACGGCAGATGGACTTTGACGGTCGCCTCGCCGTTGGCCCCGGGAGAGTACACGTTGGTGGCGGAAATACGTGATATCCAGGGGCGCACGCTGGCTCGCAGTCCTTTGTACCACGTAATCGTACCCGAAGGGGCTTCACCTCAGAAGACGCCGCCGCTTCCGACACCCACGGACCAACCGATCAAATTAAATACCAGTACACCTTCCATTGCCGGCACGACTCCCGGTGGCTCGGTCGCCATCCTCTACAACGATTTTTCGTCCAAGCCGCTTCTGGTTGGAAAGAGACTGTTGACGGCCAACGGGTTCCTCCTGACAATCAGGGTGACCGTGATGTCTTTTGTGGGCGCACTGTTGTTGGGGCTTATGTTTGGGCTTATGCGCGTGGCTGATCGCTCGCCGAATTTGGTGGACAAAGCCCATTGGCGCCTTCTGGCCGGCATACCTGTCATCGGAATCGTGCTTTACTTGCTTCCTTCCCTGCGCGGTCCGACTCAGATAGCGACAGTTATACTGGTCATCGAAGCAGCCCTGTTTCTGCTCCCGGCTATGCCTTATACAGTCTCCACTTTGTATGTGGAGGTGGTACGTGGCATCCCTATGCTGGTAATCATTCTGTATATGGGCTTCGCCATCACGCCGGCCATCCGGACTGCTACCGGTGATTCCCTGGACCTGAGAGGGCTTCCGGCAGCGGTCATCGGCCTGGCCTTTGGGTATGGTGCCTATCTGGCTGAGGTGTATCGAGCAGGTATTCAATCCATCCCGCGCGGACAGATGGAAGCCGCTCGCTCGCTGGGAATGAGCTATTTCCAGGCTATGCGCCATATCGTATTGCCTCAAGCCATCCGCGTGGTGCTGCCCCCGTTGGGCAACGATTTCATCGCCATGCTCAAGGACTCGTCACTGATTTCCGTGATCGCGCTTCCGGAAGTGTTGCAGTCAGGCCGGTTGTGGGTTTCGCGCAACTTCCGGGCTTTCGAAGGTTACAACTCAGTCATGCTGGTATACGTGGTCACCACACTGGTTCTGTCTCTGTTGGTCCGTTTCATCGAACGTAAGTCCGCTTTGCCAGGGCGTTAAGATATACCTTCTTTAAGGGAGTAAACTGGTGGCAGATACGAATAAAGATCCGATTATCGTTTTGCAGGATGTCCATAAACACTTTGGACACGTTCACGCGCTGCGGGGAGTAAGTCTTTCAATCTATCCCAAAGAAGTGGTTGTGGTGATTGGCCCGAGTGGTTCAGGCAAATCGACCATGCTGCGTTGCATCAATCACCTGGAGACCATTGACGGGGGCAATATCACGGTTGACAACATCCCGCTTAACCGGGCCCAGAATATCAACAAGGTCAGGGCGGAAGTAGGCATGGTGTTCCAAAACTTCAACCTCTTTCCGCATTTGACAGCGTTGGAGAATATCACGCTGGCTCAGAAAGTGGTGCGTAAGCGCTCCGATCATAAATCGGTTGACGTTGCGCGCGACCTGTTGGTCAAAGTGGGCATTCCGGAGAAGGCCGACAGCTATCCATCGCAGTTGTCCGGCGGCCAGCAGCAACGCGTTGCCATTGCCCGGGCCCTGGCTATGCAGCCTAAGATTATGCTCTTCGACGAGCCCACCTCGGCACTCGACCCTGAGATGATCAAAGAGGTTCTGGACGTCATGTTGGACCTGGCCAAAGAAGGCATGACCATGGTGGTTGTTTCCCACGAGATGGGCTTCGCACGCGCCGCGGCCGACCGCATGATATTTATGGATGAGGGCCTTATTGTTGAGGAGGCGACTCCCGAGGACTTGTACAACAATCCGCAGCACGATCGGACCAAGCTATTCCTGAGCAAGGTGTTACATTAGCCTCGCGATTTATCCGGGACTGACCATCGATCTAATGTTGGAGAGAATGCGTGGCTAGAGTATATACCTTTGCCAACCAAAAGGGTGGTGTCGGCAAGACGACGACTGTGGTCAATCTGGGGGATTATCTGACCTCCAAGGGTCACAGCGTACTGGTCGTCGACGTAGACCCCCAGGCTAACGCTACCTCCAGTTTGGGCATGCGCGAGACTGAACAGCGCCAGGCGGCCAACGGCCCGGGCACTGTTTACAATGCTCTGACTGAAGGTGCGCCCGTCAGCAAAATCATTCGCACTACGCGCCGGCCGCGACTCCACGTCGTGCCTTCCTCCCCCGCACTGGCCGGGGCGGAAGTCGAAATCGTCGATATGGAGAATCGCGAGCAACGGCTCAGGGTGGCCTTGGAGCCGATTCTTCATCTGTACGACTACGTCCTGATCGACACACCTCCCAGCCTGGGACTGTTGACGATCAATGCCCTGACTGCCACTCGCAGCGGAGTCATCATCCCCGTGCAGTGTGAATACCTGGCCTTGGAGGGCTTGGGGCAGCTTTTGCATACCATCGAACTGGTACGAAACAAGCTCAACCCAACGCTCGATATTGCCGGAGTCGTCCTGACGATGTACGATGGACGTACGCGGCTGTCGCAGGAAATCACCCGGGAAGTGCGTAGGTTCTTCCCGGACAAGGTCTTCGAGACCATTGTGCCGCGTAATGTCCGGCTGAGTGAGGCGCCCAGCTTCGGTGAGACGATTTTCACCTACTCTCCCGATTCTACGGGCGCCATGGCGTATGCTTCATTGACCGAAGAATTGCTGTCACGAGAGGGTTAACCTCAGAATAAGACAATGGCAAACAAGCAAAGAAATGTGCTGGGCCGCGGGCTGGAAGCACTGATCCCCACCGGCGAGTCAGAGGCGAAGAGTGAAGTAGAGGTGGGCATCGTCCGGATTCCGGTCGGGTCGATTTCCCCCAACCCGCACCAACCCCGCCAGGAGATGGATCCGGAATCGCTGGCCGAGCTGGTGGCCTCTATTCGCACCCACGGCGTATTACAGCCGCTGGTGGTCACTCAGGTGGGCGACACCTACCAAATTATCGCCGGAGAGCGCCGTTGGCGGGCTTCCCAGTTAGCGGAGCTTGATACTGTGCCGGTCGTCATCAAAGAGACGACGCCGCAGCAAATGCTTGAGTTGGCCCTGGTGGAGAACATTCAACGGGCCGACCTCAATCCGCTGGAAGAAGCCAATGCGTTTCGCCAGTTGATGGATGATTTCGGCCTGACTCAAGAAGAAGTGGCCGAACGCGTAGGCAAGAGCCGGACGGCGGTGGCCAATACCGTCCGTTTGCTGCGCTTGCCGGCCCAGGTCAAAGATGCGCTGGCGGCAGGTCTCGTCAGCGAAGGGCATGCCCGGTCCTTGTTGTCATTGCCGGAGACAGAACAACAGTTGCAGGTGCTGGATGAGATACTTAAGCGTAGCCTCAACGTGCGCCAGACCGAGAGCCTCGTCCGTAACCTCCAGGAGTTGCCCAAGCGTCCGCCCGCGGACAAAGATGTGCCCCCACTTTCCGTGCAGGATCAACACGTGGTGGATCAGTTTCAGGAACGACTGGGCACCAAGGTGAACTTGATGCGCAGCAAAAAAGGTGGCCGGCTGGTGATCCACTTCTTCTCTGATGAAGAACTGAATGCCATCTACGAGGCCATATTGGATAAGGAACAGTAGAGCGTTGCGATTTCTTCAAGCCTGCCGGATATTGTATAATAACCACAGCGATAGGAAGTTCGCGTGTTCCAACTATGCTGGCGCCGTTCACCAACGGTATGGTGCCGGCGAAGAAAGATGTAGAAACAGCGGACGGCGTCGATGAAATTTGGCCAATTTGTTGGCAATCCGTTCTATTACGGAAATCGGATGTTGGTGGTTGAATATCTGCCATAAGCACAAAGAGGTGGGATTATGCATGACTTGATTGTAATAGGTGGTGGCCTGGCCGGTCTATCGGCTACTCTGTATGCGATGCGTCGGCATTTGGATGTCCTCCTGGTATCCAATAGCCTGGGCGGCAAAACCAACTATCACCTGGGACTGCCCAGAGCCCGGCGACAGCCGGTTTTGCAGGGGGCCGATATCGTTCGGCAGTTTATGGATGAGTTGCAGCGTATCGGCTTCAATCACAAGGCCGAGCACGTTGATCGGATCACCAAGTACCAGGGCGGATTTGCGGTTCACACGCAGCAGGGCTCCAAATACCTGGCTTCTTCCGTCATCGTGGCGACCGGTGTCCGGCATCAGAGACTTCAGATTCCCGGTGAAGACAAATTCTTTATGCGCAGCCTCAGTTATTCCGCACTTAGCTATGCACCATGTCTGGCCGACGAGACAGTGGTAATTATCGGTGACGGCAAATTGGCAATCCGCGCAGCGGCCGAGCTTTTGTTATCGGTGAAGCAGGTCTACGTAGTTGGGCCTTCCGGCGACGTATTATCGACCCCTCTGGGCAAAAAGCTTATGGCGGCGTCTAATGCCACAGTATTGGAACACTACCAGGTGCGGGAATTTCAGGGCGACGATTATGCCCGCAAAGTGATTGTTGAGAGCCCAAACGGGGTTCGGCAAGAACTGGACGGCGACGTCTTCTTCGTGGAGCAATCAATTATTCCCAATTCGCAAATAGTCAAAGATCTGGTTGATTTGGAGCCGGAGGGGCACATCAAGGTCGATGAGCGCAGCCGCACCAACGTACCGGGTATTTTTGCGGCAGGGGACGTGACGAACAGCTACATCGAGCAAGTTTGGGTGGCGGTCGGCGGAGGTGCCAAGGCTGCCTTGAGCGCCTACGAATACGTGCTGCCCACTTTATAGATCAGTTAATTTCTGCATTCCAACTACCATAGGAGTTTGACGACAATGCCTCTCTTCTCTCCACGTTGCTACCAGGCACCGTTTCGACCGGTTCATCGCGACAACATCCCGTTGCGGATGATAGGTTTCTTCGAAAAAATCTTCAAGAACGCTTTGTTTGGCTGCCGCATGTGCGGCAACTGTATCCTGCAGGAAACGTCCATGGTGTGCCCGATGACCTGCGCCAAGGGCATGCGTAACGGCTTGTGCGGTGGCGCCACCCCCGATCATTGTGAGGTCGATCCGACCCGCAAGTGTACCTGGTACGCGATCTACCAAAAGTCCGAGCGTTTAGGGACGATGGACAAATTGCTCGAAATCAATGCGCCGGTGGATGGGGCGAAAGTCGGGCACGAGCAATGGACAGGCATGTATAAGACCTGGCGTCAGCGCGGCAAAGGGCCCAATCCGTTGGACTTCTTGTTGAACCGGTCCAAGTTCAAACAGGAATGGGACGGCTTGTTCCTGGCGGTGCGGCAACCCGAATGGTGGCAGGGCGACTCACTGTATCACCCGCCGGCATATTCCGAACCGATCTCGGTGCTGGAAGCCAATCTGCGTACCGGGAATTTTGTGACCACGGCCGAAATTGCGCCGCCATTGAGCGCTTCGCCGGATACGATATTCAAAAAGGCTGCCATGCTGAAGCCGTACGTGGCGGCGGCCAACTTCACCGATAATGCGTCCTCAACCCCCAGGATGAGTAGTATGGCCTCCAGCAAACTCTGTATGGAGGTCGGGTTGGAGCCGGTCATGCAATTGCAGGCGCGCGACCGCACCCGGGTCGTCATCGAATCGGATGCATTGGGGGCCGCCGGTATGGGCATTCGCAACATACTGTGCCTGACAGGCGATCATCACCGGTTTGGGCCGGCGCCGATGAACAAACCCGACCAGTTTGATATGGATGCGGTCCAGATGCTGTGGATGCTGCGCCGTATGCGCGACGAAGGCCAATATATTGACGGTCGCAATCTCAAGTATCGACCTCAGTTCTTCCTGGGCGGTGCATCTTCTCCCTTTGGAGTTCCACCCAAATACGAAGCGCTGCGGGTGGAAAAGAAGGTGAATGCGGGCGCCCAATTCATCCAGACGCAACCGGTATTCGATTATGACCGGTTTGTGGACTACATGGAAGCCCTGGACAAGCGTGGACTGTTGGACAAGGTCTACATCCTGGCCGGGCTGGTGCCCTTGAAGAGTGCCCGCGCGGCGCATTTCATGGACTGCGAAGTGCCCGGCGTTTTCGTGACCACTGAAGTGCTGCAGCGTATGGACAATGCCGGTGACAAGGAAGGTCAGGAAAAGGAGGGTGTTGCCATTGCCCTCGAACTGATCGAGAAGATCAAAGCAACGCCCGGATTGAGCGGTATTCATATCATGGCGGTCCACTGGGAATCGATTGTGCCCACCTTGGTCGAAGAAGCCGGATTGCCGAGGCCGGCGGTCCAGGAATTGCCCGAGGCTGCACCGGCGGAGGCGGCGGGGGCCGCCTGACATCCTACCGGATGTTAGCCGGATAGCTGAATCACGTTTCGCCGAAATACCGTAGCGACTGCGACACTTTTTCGTTGATGCCACCCGTGTCGAGTCGCTACGTCGTTTCTGTAGCCACAGAAAAACCGCGGGCGCCGGCCCGCGATTTGAGGTGACTGATGACTGTTTTTGAGATGATCGGCAAGGGAATAGAAATCCTTACCTGGCGACTGCAGCGGCATGGCTTGCGGATTACATTCACCTGGTTTTGGACCCGGCTGTATTTGTGGACAATACGGCGGCCGATATTGCGCTACACGCGCATCACCCCGCAGTTGTACGTGGGAGGACAAATCAACGCTGCTGGGTGGCGCTGGCTGGAATCCAAGGGGATCACGGTCGACGTCAACATGCGGCGCGAATTTGACGATGCCGAACACGGGTTTGCCCCCGAAGGTTATTTGTGGCTTCCGGCGGTTGACGATCATGCGCCGACGATGGAACAATTGGAAGCCGGTGCCGAATTCATCGGCCAGGCTATAAACAAAGGCGAGAGTGTATACGTTCACTGTGCCAGTGGCGTAGGCAGAGCGCCAACGATGGCTGCCGCCTATTTGATGAGCACAGGCCTCAGTCTTGACCAGGCCTTGATCAAGATCCAGGAAGCGCGCCCTTTCATCAAGATTACCCCACCCCAGTTGGCGTTGCTCGAAGAATATGAGGCCAAGCTCAAGCAGGCGGCAGAGTCAACCTCCGATTAGCCGGCAGCAACCGTCTCCATCGCGTTCACGTATTCGGCGCCTCTTTCGAGCGCTTGTTTGTTCATCGGCAGCAAGTCGAGCCGATCTTTGAGCAGATGCTCTTTCAGGGCCGTCACCAGTGCCGGAATGGGCAACAGGTCGGTGATGGTTGTCATAGCACCCAGCAGCACCATATTGGCCGTGCGCGTGTCGCCGATGACTTCGGCGGCAATGTCGCCGGCCGGTATTGGGTGGCACCCAATGTCTGTCCGGTGCGGCTTGTCGAGCACGATGGACGAGTTGTAGACCAGTATACCACCTGGTTTCACCCTCATCTGGTACTTTTCCACCGACGGATTGTTCAGCGCCACGACAATATCCGGCCGATAAATCACCGGTGACCCAATTTCTTCGGTGCCGATTATGACCGTGGCGTTGGCCGTTCCACCGCGCATCTCGGGCCCGTAACTGGGTATCCAGGTGACGCTTTTTCCCAGGTCCATCCCGGCGTAGGCGATGATCATGCCGGTGAACAAGGCCCCTTGCCCCCCGAATCCGGAAACTATGATAGACTTTTGCATAGTGGTCTCTCCGTCCTCATTGCAGATGCTTGACGATGTCGGCGACCTTAAAATCTCCCAGAGGATAGTGGGGCACCATCGCCTCCTCGATCCACTGTAGTGCCGCTTGAGGCTGCATTTTCCAGTTTGTCGGGCAAGAAGAGAGAAACTCGACCAGGGAGAAGCCGGCCCCTTCTATCTGGGTGCGAAAAGCGGTCAGGATGGCCTTCTTGGCTGCTCGAATGGTGCGCGCATTGTAGACGGAACGCCGAACAACGTAGCTGGTACCCGGAAGGCCGGCCAGTAATTCGGCCATACGGATGGGCATACCGGTCGATTCAACATCACGGCCGGTTGGAGAAGATCCCGTGATCTGCCCCGGCAGACTTGTTGGCGCCATCTGGCCGCCGGTCATGCCATAAATGGCGTTGTTGACGAAGAAGACCGTGATGTTTTCCCCCCTGATTGCGGCCCAGATGATTTCGGCAATGCCGATAGAAGCCAGGTCACCATCTCCCTGGTAGGTGAAGACAATCTTGTCGGTCTGTACCCGCTTGAGTCCGGTGGCCATTGCCGGCGCTCGCCCGTGAGCTGCGACGGCACCGTCGACCTTGAAATAATCGGTCAGAAAGACGGAACA
Organism: uncultured Anaerolineales bacterium; assembly: GCA_964529945.1. Lineage (GTDB taxonomy): Bacteria > Chloroflexota > Anaerolineae > 4572-78 > NAK82 > CAZHBM01. Next base: position 10,943 of record CAZHBM010000002.1, read on the forward strand.
GCCTACCGGTGCGACCGCAATCGTCCGCTCCTGAATACCCAGCTCGTCGATGGCCTCGGCGATCAGTTTGTGGATCAGGCTATGGGTGCAGCCGGGGCAGTAGTTGGTGGAAACATCCTCCAATACTTGTGGTCGTTCATAGACGACCTGATAACCGTCGCGTAATTTTTCCATTGTCACCTTCCTATGCCAGCTCTGAGCACCGAAACTAAGCGACCAGTGCCTGGTCACTTTTTTCTTCGACTGGTCCTGCCAGTTTGAGAATCTGCTCCAATATCTCATCCGGCACGGGCACGCTGCCGCCGGGCCGGCCGTAAAAATGGATCGGCGCCTGGCACTCGGCCGCCAGTTGCACGTCATAAAGCATTTGCCCGGCGTTCATTTCCACTACCAGGATTGATTTGGCCCGTTGCGCCAGGCGTTTCACGGCGGCAGAAGGAAATGGGAAGAGTGTAATCGGCCGCAGAAGGCCAGCCTTGATGCCGGCTTCTCGAGCTTCTCGGACCGCTGTTTTGGCGATGCGGGCTGTGCTGCCAAAGCCAATCAGAAGAATGTCGGCATCCTCGGTTGAAACCTCTTCGAACTGTATTTCGTTCTGGCGAATCCGGTCCAGTTTGGCCTGTAAGTGCCAGTTCAGGGTTTCCATCACGCCCTCTTCGATAGAGAAAGAGGCGAACACGTTTTTGGGGCGCCCTTTGGCGCCAGTCAGCGCCCAGTCCGGCCGGCGCCTGGGCGGCTCGTGCCAGTCCGGCAGAGTGGCCGGTTCCATCATTTGCCCGATCAGGCCGTCTGCAGCCAGGATAACGATTGTGCGGTATTTCTCCGCCAGGTCGAAGGCCAGAACCATCAGGTCGATCGCTTCCTGGACGGTGCTGGGAGCCAGCACGATACAGTTGAAATCGCCATGGCCTGCGCTCTTGGTGAGCTGATTGTAATCGGACTGGGCCGGCTGGATGTTGCCCAGTCCCGGGCCACCGCGCATCACGTCCACCAAGACCACCGGCACTTCTGAACAGGCGATATAGGACAGACCCTCCTGCATCAGGCTCATTCCCGGCCCTGATGAACTCGTCATTACGCGCACGCCGGCGCAGGCGGCACCGTATACCATGTTGATCGCGGCCACTTCACTCTCAGCTTGAAGAAACGTTCGCCCGAGTTCCGGCATACGGGCGGCCATGTGTTCGAGCAGTTCGGTTTGCGGCGTGATCGGGTAACCGAAATACGCCTGCACGCCGGCCCGAATGGCCGCCTCGGCCAGGGCCACGTTGCCCTTCATTAGCTCCTTTGCCATTTTTCCCCGTCCTTCCTAGGCCACCTTTTTCTGGCTTGGCTTGTCGTTAAGACTGACGTGTCTGTTTGTTTGCCGAAACACGGTGATGACGGCGTCGGGGCAAATGGTGGCGCACAGCGTGCAGCCTGTACACTGCTGTTGAGGGTCTTTCATTTCGGCCGGTCGGTAGCCTTTGGAATTATAGTGGTCCCCAATGTGGATCAGATCGAAAGGACATACAGGCACACACAACCGGCACCCTTTACACAGATCTTCGTTGATAACGATATAGCCTTTGACCATAGTCTATTTCTCCTTTACCCATATTCCTGTCCAGCACATTGCAGGGCAATGTGTCTTCTGGGCACGCGAGACCTGGCCACGTGACGAACATTACGTTGGCCGTGTCGTGTTGGTGAAATGGATGGAGAGATCGGCTGTTGCAGTGGTGAGGGTTTTCCGATGATGTCACGCGGAGCGAGTTCGAGGGTTTGTACGGCGATTAGTGGGTCTGGGTAGAAAAAACCTGCCCCATATGTGCACTTTTCCGGTATCCGGTGACCAGAAGCCAACGGCTTCTCTAGCCGAAACCGAGTCTCTATTCGGAAAGGTAACACCTCAAGGGCAATTGTGTCCCTGAGATCGGTGCTGCCTCTCTCCCCGGTGCACGTATGGGGCAGTAATTGGTGAAACTTGTGGTTACAATTGGAGACCCAAAACTCCCTCGTAATGGGCATCATATCTTCCCGTTTCTAGGCTACGATTACCACTCTCCAGTTCTCAAATATTCGTCAATCGCTTTTGCGGCGATCCTGGCTTGTCCCATTGCCAGAATAACCGTGGCGCCGCCGGTTGCCACGTCGCCACCGGCGAAGACGCCCTTCTTCGACGTTTTCATGGTTTCTTCGTCGACCACAACCTCACCGCGCTTAGCCGTCTCGAGATCGTGAGTGGTCTTTGGAATCAGCGGGTTAGGGCTTTGGCCGATGGCCATGATCACGACATCGGCGGGAATGCGGAACTCGGAGCCGGGAATTGGAACCGGCCGTCGCCGGCCGGACGCATCCGGCTCTCCCAGTTCGTTCTTAATGCACTCGACTTCCTTGACGCGCCCATTCTCGTCACCGTGCAGTGCCAAAGGCGTGGTCAGCAACATGAATTGTACACCTTCTTCTTCTGCATGGTGAATCTCTTCGGCCCGCGCGGGCATCTCTTCACGCGAACGACGGTAGACGATGATCGACTCTTCGCTTCCCAGTCGCAGGACGGTGCGGGCGGAATCCATTGCCACGTTGCCGCCGCCGATGGTGATCACGCGTTGTCCTACAGCCACCGGTGTGTCGTAAAAGGGGAACTGATAGGCTTTCATCAGGTTGACGCGCGTCAAATATTCGTTAGCCGAATAGACGCCGTTCAGATTCTCGCCCGGTATGTTGAGGAACCAGGGCAGGCCGGCGCCGGTGCCCAGGAAGACGGCGTCGAAACCTTCCTCCTCGAGCAGCTCGTCGATGGTGGCGGTTTGACCGACGACGAAGTCGGTAACCAGCTCTACACCCAAGCTGCGCACGTAATCAACCTCGCGGGCGACGATGGCTTTGGGCAGACGAAATTCGGGGATACCGTACGTCAACACGCCACCTGGCTCGTGCAGTGCCTCGAATATGGTGACCGAGTGGCCCATCTTGGCCAGGTCGGCGGCCACGGTAATACCGGCCGGCCCCGCGCCGACCACGGCAACCTTCTTTCCCGTAGGCGGAGGCAGCGGCGGCACCGGCAGGTCGCCTTGGGCGGCCTCCCAGTCGGCCAGGAAGCGCTCCAATCTGCCGATGGCGACCGGTTCGTGTTTCTTGCCCATCAAACACACGCCCTCGCACTGTGTCTCCTGGGGGCACACGCGCCCGGTGACTGCGGGCAGCGCATTGGCGGTGCGAATGAGATTGATGGCTCCCCGAAAATCACCTTCGGCTACCAACTCAATAAAAGTCGGTACATCTATACCCACCGGGCAGCCTTCCATACAGAAGGGACGTTTGCACTGAAGGCAGCGCTGGGCCTCGGCCATCGCCTGCTCGGGCGTATAACCGTAGGGAACCTCATTGTAGTTATGGATACGTTCTTCGGGCGGCTGCTCCCGCATTGGAGTTTTGCAGTGGACGATTTCCTTCTTTGCCATTTGGATACTGTACCTCTCTTACATTAATGGGTGCTGCAGGCTGCGATGATTGTCACCGGCAACGGGTGTAAACGCCCTCCGGCTAGATATCTCCCAGGCGACATTTTTCGTGCCATCGTTCGACTGCCTCGTGTTCTTGTTCCTTATAGAACTGAACACGCGACAATAGATTATCCCAATCGACTTTGTGCCCGTCAAATTCAGGCCCGTCCACACAGACGAACTGAGGGCCGTCTACCAGCGCCACGCGACAGCCGCCGCACATGCCGGTTCCATCCACCATAATGGTGTTCAGGCTGACAATCGTCGGCACCTCGAATTGTCTCGTGGTCATGGAAACGAACTTCATCATAATCGCCGGCCCGATAGCCCATACGCGATCGATCTGGCGGCCGGGATCCTCCAATAGCTCCTTCAAGGGTTCCGTCACCAAGGCTTTTCGGCCATAGGAGCCGTCATCGGTGCATACAACCATCTCATCCGAGAACTTGGCCATTCGGTCTTCCCAGAAGAGATAATCCTTGCTACGTGCACCGATGATTGATATGACGTAGTTCCCGGCTTCTTTGAGCGCGCGCGTAATGGGGAACATAGGCGCAATTCCCACACCGCCTCCGATACAGACAACCGTTCCAAAATTGTCGATTTCCGTGGCGTGGCCCAAAGGGCCGACCACTGTCGGCAACGAGTCACCTTCTTCGAGTTGCCCCATCTGCATGGTGGATTTTCCCACTTCCTGGAATATCAGCGTCAGGGTGCCTGCTTCTCGGTCGTAGTCGGCGATGGTGAGCGGGATTCTCTCACCGTGCTCGTCAACTCGCACGATGACAAATTGTCCCGCTCTGGCTTTTTTGGCGATGCGAGGAGCTTCCACCACCATTAACTTGGTGACGTCGCTCAGCACCATTTTCTTCAATATCTTGTGCACACTGTCCTCCTTGTAACTGGGTCCGATTAGATGGTCGATCGCCGGCACACAACGAGGTGCCGGCGGTCAACACAAGATACGCGTGTTGGCAATCGCAACGTAAACGGCGCGGCATGCCGACACAGACGCTGACGCATCTCAGGAGATACTTGCTTCACCGAGATGGGAGCGGCGATCCTGGCGGTGGTCAACGGAATGTGGGCTCTGGGGAAGGTGCTCATGTCGTCACGTCGGCACAATAAACGTTGGGCCCGACGACTCTTTGAGAAAATCAAAGATAGCGACGGAAATTTGTTTGGCTTAGTCACTACGCTCTCTAAGTGGAGTAGACTCTGCTGGCCGCTCGTCACTCTTTCTGCAGGATGGCATCCCAGCTCGATCCAACTGGCCGCATGCCTCGAACATAGTTAGGCCGGTCCCGATCAATGGGATGTCCAATTCACCGGCCAGATTGAGCGTTTCCGGCAGAGGCTGCTTGCCACCTACCATTAGAATGGCTCCAACTTCGGCCATTTCTGCCGTACGCATCATCTGCGGATTAGCCAGGCTGGTGATCAATAGACCCTGGGTGACTTCCTGGCACAGAACGTCGCTCATCAAATCGGATGCGAAGGCCGACAAGACTTCTCTGTTCAGGTCCGCGTCCGGCGAAAAAGGCACAGCATTTGTTATCTCAACGACATCCTTTAGTCGCATATCAGTTCCTAGGTAAGTGCCCGCCCGAGTTCAGCGTAGCACTCATAACTGCAGTTAGCGAAGAATCACGTCGGTTTCAAGACGAGACTCTTCGCTAACTCAGCTCAACATTCTCGTTTTCCACCTATTCCTAGAAGCTTCAGCCACAACCTAATCACACCCTCCGGGCACTCATGGGCGCAAGAAGAACGGCTTCCGCGTCGTTGCGGAATTTCCACACCCGCCGGTCCCGGTGGCAAAGTGCCTGACTTTCACCATAAGTATAGCACAAAGCCCGTTTTGTGAAAAGTGGCGCGATATCTTATCGTCATTATTGGTGCTTCAAAGCCTGCCGAGCAACCATACTGCCGCGACCGCGCCGGTTTCGCACGGCCGGACTAGGCCGATTTGGTTGGGCGTATGTACACAAACCAATAAACCAGGCCGACCATCAGGGCGCCGCCGATGATATTGCCGATGGTGACGGGCAGCAGGTTGACCACCAGGAAATTGCCCCACGTCAGATTGGCGTAGTCGGCGGCCGATTTTCCAATCGAGTCCCAGAAGGAGGCCGTCCCCCAGTCTTTGATGAACAAGCCGATGGGGATGAAGTACATATTGGCCACGCTGTGCTCGAAGCCGGCAGCCACAAAAGCGGTGATCGGGAAGATGATCGACAATATCTTGTCGGTGGTGCTACGGGCACTGAAGCACAGCCATACCGCCAGGCAGACCAGAGCGTTGCAGAACATACCCAGGGCGACGGCCTGGAAGAATCCAAGCCCGCACTTGGCGTTGGCAATTCCGAGCGCATTGACGCCGATGGCGCCGCCGCCAAATGTGTATTGGGCGCTCACAAACATAAGTGCAGCGGTAGCGATGGAACCGACGAAATTGCCCACGTAGACGATCAGCCAGTTGCGCAAGACTTGCGCCAAAGATATGCGCCGGCTGGCCCAGGCCATAACGATCAGATTGTTGCCGGTGAACAGCTCTGCACCGGCCACCACGACCAGAATGAGTCCCAGGCAGAAGACCAGACCTCCCAACAGCTTGGCCACGCCAAACGAGAGGTTACCGGCTGCGCCGGCCGTCACTGTGGTGGCAAAAACCGCCCCCATGGCGATGAAGGCGCCGGCCAGGACGGCCAGGGCAAAAGTCTGCGGAAAGGCCAGGTTGGCCTTGGTTACACCCACCCCTTCGGCCTTGTTTGCCATCTGTGCCGGTAACAGGGAGTCGAAATTGAGGGAAGCGCTTTTCGTGTCGCTGTCTGTCATGATGTTACCTCTTCAAATCTTGATTAGCTGGAATGGATTACAGGCTAGAAAAAGTTGGCCATTCGAATCTCTTGATCGGAAACGATCAAGTTGCTCCTACCAGGTTGGTGTCTAGGGTGGGGCGTGGGGTTGGTACAGCCAATCGATAAGCAATTGTTGCGCCTGCCCGGCAAGCAGCGCTGTTCGCGGAGATAGGTTCTGGCCGAACCCGAACTCATATCCGCGTACCGACAGGATGAATCCCTGTGGGGCATGTCCGTATAAGCTGCGGGCCATAACCAGGCAGGTTTCGGGTGTCAGGTGGTGCGTGAAAGGCGACGTTTGAAAATCCGGTTGCACGGGCTCGAAGCGGATTTCCTGTTCGTAAGCTCCGGTATGGGCGTCGATAAAGCAGACGAAATCGTAGCCGGCCAATGTCTCCGACATTTCAGGCGTCAACTGCAGCATAAAGGTCAAATGGGGAGACGGCCCGGTCGGATCTGGATAGTATTCCAGTTCGGTCACGCTCCGTCCCAATTCTTGCGCCACAGCGTGCAGGATGTGCCAGGCTACCGCATCGTCTTCCCGATCCGGATTGCCATAGCCAAGCAGGAGAGTTTTGCAGTCGACAGGTCGTTTTTTGGATGATGAAGGCATTTAGCTTTTCACCACGGCGTAGATTTTTGTTCGCTGTCTGTCCGCACCTGGACAAAGCAGGGGCACAGACACCTGTGCCCCTGCTCATCTTCATTGCGGCTGATGACGGGCCGGTAAGATTGTCACCGGCGTCCGGCTTCCTTCACGAATTGGGTCGCCGGCGGAAATCCTTACCGCGCCACTTTCTTCGGTACCGGTTTATCGGCCGTCGCGGCTTAAGGTCTGAATGAGATTGCCTTCGGCATCGACGACTTTGACCAGCATCGGCATTTGCCCCAACGCGTGAGTGGAGCACGAAAGACAGGGATCGTAGGCTCGAATAGCGGCCTCCACTCGGTTTAAGAGACCCTCGCGGATCTCATTACCATTGATGTACGTCTTGGCGACACGATCCACCGCTTCACTCATTGCCCAGTTGTTGTGTCCGGTAGCGACAATGAGATTGACGTGTTCCAGTTGGCCGTGTTCGTTAGCCCAGTAGTGGTGGAAGAGTGTACCACGCGGCGCTTCAATCACGCCAACACCCACGCCGGTGTAATCCCGATGGGTATTGAGAATGTCCCGGCTGAGGATGTCCGAGTCATCAAGCAACATCTTGACGCGCTCGACGGCAAACAAAGCCTCGATCAGGCGTGCGTAGTGGTAGTAAAGGGTATTCTCTACCGGTCGCCCACCGTTCAACGCCTTGAACGTCTTCAGCTCGTCGTTGGCCAACGGCGTATCTATCTTCTGGGCAACGTTCAGTCGCCCCAACGGCCCAACCCGGTAGACACCTGACGGCCAGCCCATCTTCTTGTAGTACGGGAACTTCAGATAGGACCAGTCTTCGACATGTTCTGAAATGTAGTCCAGATAGTCGGCCCCGTCAAACTGTTCGAGCAGTTTGCCCTGGGCATCCACCAGGCGAACCTGCCCGTCGTACAACTCCAGGCCGAGTTCAGGGGTTACCAGACCCATATAACCGGTGGGGAAGACGGCAAATTTGTTGACGTCTTCCATATTTTGTTCGGCCCAGTCCTTCATGACGGCCAGACCGAGTTGGACGGTGGCCAGGTTTTCGTCAAACTCGGCCAGTATCTCATCGCGCTCGAAGGGTTTGAGCGATTTGTTGACGCCGCCCGGGACTGCGAAGTTGGGATGTACCTTGCGGCCGCCGAGTACCTTGATGATGTCCTGTCCGAACTTGCGCAACTTGACGGCCTTAACCACCAGGTCGGGATTGGCCTGAACCAACCCGACCACGTTGCGGATGGCCGGATCAGCGTCGAACCCCAGCAACAGGTCCGGGCCTGCCAGCTCGAAGAAGTGCATCCCATGGCTCTGGATGATTTGACCCATGTGCATCAGTTCGCGCAGCAGAGACGCCGGTCGCGGCGGCGGGGAGCCGGCCACCATGTCGCCTGCCTTGGCAGACGCCAGGTGGTGGCTGACAGGGCAGATGCCGCAGATGCGCGGCGTTATCGAGGGCATTTCGAAATACATGCGGCCTTCGCAGAATTTCTCGAAGCCTCGGAATTCGTTGACGTGAAAGACGGCCCGCTCCACGTTCCCATTCTCTTTCATGTGAATGGTGACTTTGGCGTGGCCTTCGATTCGGGTTACTGGCTCAATTGTAATCTTCTGCATCTCCATAATCTCATCTCCTTCCCTGGTTTAGTGCCATTGCAACTTGTCATCCTTGATTTCGGGCATTCGCCCTTGAGCCAGTTCGGCCAGAGCATAGAAGATGACATCGGGGTCTGGCGGGCATCCGGGGATATTCAAATCCACCTTTACCACTTCCTTGACCGCTCTCACCTTGGTTGGCCTGCCCAGTTCGGGGCTAAGAGGAATCTTACCCTCATCGTCGGTGCTTTCGGTTTCGACGTAGGCGCGCTCGAGCGCATCCTCCAGCTTGAAGAAATTGCGCATCGCAATTACCCCGCCGAATACCGCACAGTCGCCCATCGCGACCAGAATCTTACACCGGTCACGCATTCTGTGGGCGACCTCTTCATTGGTCGTATTGTTTACCGCCCCGGTCAGGATACCGACATCGACACCAGCCTCATCGGGCTCTTTCAGGTCGGTGATTGGAGTTGCTCTCAAGTCTGCCAACTGTAACACATCCAAAATCCGCTCATCGATGTCCAGCAAGGACATATGACAACCGGCGCATGCTGCCAGCCAATCCGATGAAATCTTTGGTTTAGCCATTCAGAACTCCTTTATTACAGAAATAAACGCCCATTCTCCGGCCACTAAAACGTCTACCGGCCTTCACTCACGCAATGATTTGATTAGTCGGTATCCGCACTTCGAGAGCGGCTTGCCAGTCGGCATCCAGTTTAGCGCCCATTCGATCAGCGATCTGCTGGAGCACAACTGCACTGGACCTGACATCTTCGGGAGCGATGATACCGCGCCGCGCTGACTGCAGCCGGCCTTCCAGATTTATGAAGTGGCCCTCTTGTTCGTCCCAGGTCTCGACGGGCAGAACCACGTCGGCCTTATCCGTCGCCGGCGACTGGTAGCTGGCCTGCACGGCCAGGAAGGGGATGCCTTCCAGTCTCTCGAGCAGTCGCTCGCTGATCTGGTCATCGCCCAACGCCAGGTACACAAAACCGTGTCCCTTGGCCTCAAAAGGCTTGTCCAGCTCGTAGAGGTAGGCTGCCAGGCTGTTGGCCTGTCCCTTGGTGCCGATGATGCTTGAATGCTCGTTGTCCAGGGCACCGATGACGCGGGCCAGCTCGACCAGTGCTTCCAGTTCGGTTGGGAAGCCACCCTGGGTGATTCCCCGACCGTATACGATCACCGGCTTTTCGGCGGCGGCCATTACTTTGCCCACCTGGCGGATCGTCTCGGCCGGAATACCGGTCTTGTTGCTGACCGCTTCAGGGGCGTACTTGCCCAGTTCGTAGTCTTTGCCCGGTTCCTGCTTGGCGGCGCCCGTCTCGACGACTGCGCTCATCAGACCGAGCAACAATTCGTAGTCCGTGCCTTTCTTGGGGCGCAGTGAATGAGTTGCCAGTTGGTGCAGCCCGTTGTCAAACGGATCGATGACGATGAGTTTGGCACCGTAGGGCAGCGCACGCTTGACAAAGAAGCCGGCCACCTGGTGGTTCTCAACCAGATCGGCACCGATGGCGATTACACAGTCTGAAGACTTGATGTCTTCCAGTTTGCCTTCAAAGGGCTTCCCCATCTTGCGGGCGACCCATCCCGGCAAAGCGGTCGGCTTGCCTTCTTCGATGCTGGTCACCGAATCCGCCGCCAGCTTATCGGCAAACAGTTGCTTGAAGGAGAACAGCGCTTCGGCGCTGAGGCGCGTGGACGACAGCGCGGCGACGCCTTTACCGTTCCCGTTGGTGGCTGCTTTAAGCTTCTCGGCGACAGCGTCGAGCGCTTCTTCCCAGGTAGCGGCCTTCAGGTTGCCATTCTTGCGCACCAGGGGCGTTACGATACGCTGGCGCTCTTCGGTCAACGGCAGGAAGCGCCCGATCTCGCACAGGATGCCGTCATTGACGCAGGCGTCCCAGTCCCCCTCGATGCGCAGCAGGCGATTGTCGCGCACTATCATCTCGATGCCGCAACCCACGCTGCAGCCGATGCAAGTCGATGCAATGTGTTCGACATCCTTCTCGCGGCCTTGATAGGCGCCTTGGCGATCGATCAAGGCGCCGGTCGGGCAGACCTGCAAACAGGTGCCACAAGAAATGCACGAGCTGTCGCCCAACGGTACGTCCAGGTCGGCGATGATGCGGCTATCCGCCCCTCGCTCCTGCGTGCCCAGGGTAAAGTTGCCTACCAATTCAGCACAGGCACGGACACAGCGGCGGCACAGAATGCAGCGGTTGTTGTCTAACACAAAGAAGTCGTGCGAACCGTCGACGGGGTAGGCATTCCAATTCGGTTGCAGCGGCCAGTTGGTCATATCTTCGCCATAAGCCGCGTTCTGCAGTTCGCAGTCACCGTTGGTGACCGGGCAATACATACAGAAGTGATTGCGCTCACTGAACAGCAACGTGAGCACAAACTTGCGCGCCTCGTGAATTTCCGGCGTTTCCGTGTAGATCACCATTCCTTCACTGGCAGGCAGCGTACACGACGGCTGCAAGCAGCGCGCTCCCTCTACCTGCACTAAACACAGGCGGCAACTACCGTAGGGTGTCAGGTGTGCGTGATCGCACAACGTAGGGATGCTGATGCCGGCGCTCTCAGCCGCCCTGAGCACAGTCGTTCCTTCAGGAACTTCAACTGTTTTGCCGTCAATGGTCAGTTTAATCATTATCGATTTCTCCATCTATCGCATAATTTCGTATTTCAGGGGGCCTAAGCTGCCATTGCTCGCCGCCCGCTCATCGGGCAGGCACTGGTTGGACAGACTTTTAGCTTGATGTGCGCTTCGACCTCAGCGCGGAAGTGTCTCAAGATATCGTCGATGGCCGTGGTAGCGGTTTGTCCGAGACCACAGTTAGACAGTTCTTTCAGGCCATGGGCCAAAGATACCAGTTCATCGATGTTCTGCATCGTGGCGGTACCCTCGGAAATGCTATCCAGAATCTCGTAGCTTCTTTGCGTACCTACGCGGCACGGCGTACACTTGCCGCACGTTTCACGCCTGAAGAAGTTGAGCAGCACCTTGGCCAGGTCAACCACACACGTACTCTCATCACAGATGAGCAAGGCACCCGACCCCAGCGAAACCCCTGCCTGGCTGTACGAGTCGAAATCCATGGGGGTGTCTTGCAGGCTGGCCGGCACGATAGAGCCGCTGGACCCGCCGGTTTGAGCCAGTTTGAGGCTGGCTCCGTTCTTCATCCCCTTGCCGTACAGAGCGATTACCTCTCGCAACGTGATGCCCATCGGGACTTCGATCAGTCCCGTGGCGTTGACGTGTCCGAGAATCGTGTAAACCTTTGTCCCCGGGCTGTTGGGAGTTCCGAATTGGCGATACCACTGGGCGCCGTTTCGGATGATGGCCGGGACATTGGCCAGGGTCTCGACATTGTTCACCAGAGTTGGTTTTCCCCACAGTCCGTTCGTGGTCGGATAGGGTGGTCGAGAACGTGGTTCGCCTCGGCGTCCTTCCAACGATTCGAGCAAAGCTGTTTCTTCGCCGCAGATGTAGGCACCTGCACCGGAATGAACGATAATATCAAAGTTGAAGCCGCTGCCGAAGATGTTACTGCCCAGGAAACCCATATCTCTCGCCTGGTCGATGGCCAGTTTCAACCGCTGTTGGGCCAACCGGTATTCGCCACGCACGTATATGTAGCCTTCACTGGCCCCGACGGCGTAAGCGGCGATGGTCATTGCCTCGATGATACAGTGAGGATCACCTTCCAACACCAGGCGATCCTTGAATGTGCCTGGCTCGCTTTCGTCCGCGTTGCATACGACGTATTTCTGATCACCCTGGGCCTTGGCGACGAACCCCCACTTGATTCCGGTGGGGAATCCCGCGCCTCCGCGACCGCGCAGCCCGGATTTTTTGAGCTCGTCGATGACTTCACCAGGCGTCATTCCGGTCAAGGCTTTGCCCACGGCTTCGTATCCATCGTGAATGATATAATCCTCAATGGATTCGGGGTCGATGATGCCGGCCCGGGCAAGCACGATCCTGCGCTCCACCGGGACGGTGCCCTCGCGGGCCGAGAGCCAGGCAATTTTACCTGACAGCTCTTTGTTGG
>CAZHBM010000002.1:23586-34195 GCA_964529945.1 uncultured Anaerolineales bacterium
GCGCGAAGACTCTCTACGACCCGTCCCTTGTACAGATGTTCTTCGACCAAGGAATGCGCATGCTCCGGCTTAACCGGTCCGTAGATGACCGTTTCCGGATAAACGATGACCATCGGCAATGCATCGTGCCGGCCCACGTCACCTGCCATAGTGATGGATACCTCGTCTTGAAGACCAAAGGCTGCGATTTCTTTTTGCAGTTCGGAAAAGACTTCCCGCGCGCCTCGTTGGAGGCTGTCGGGATCGCCCGAAACAGCAACTAGGGCCCGTATTGCTTCCATATTCGCCTAATCTCCTCTACTACTGGTACAGTGCCAGAATTTCAGACACTTGGTCCGGTTCCACGTTGCCGTAGATGTCATCATCGATCATAACGACAGGACCTACTGCACACACGCCCAAACAGCTGGTTGTCAACAACGTCCATTTTCCATCGTCAGTTGTCTGTCCCGGCTGCAGTCCCAACTCGTCTTGCAGCGTCTGCCATACTTCTCTGCCACCCACTACGTGGCACGGTGCGCTCTCACAGAACTTGATCACGTGCCGGCCTCTGGGCTTGGTTGAAAGCATATGGTAGAAACTGGCTACCGAGTATATCTGGCTGTCGGACACGCGCACCTGTCGACTTATCTCAGCCATTGCGGCGGTGGGAAGGTATCCAAGTTCGCGATTGACCTCATTCAGAATGGGAATTAGTTCCTCCGCGGTGCCGCCGTGACGCGATATTGCCTTATGGACTACCGCAAGCACGTCGTCGCCATTAGGAGTGCCAGTTGTCATGCTCATCCTCCTTTCGATGAATCGTGGACATTTCGTAGATATCGTATATAACGGACACAATAATTTGAGTCAGTTCCTCCGGGAACAGTCTATTGTCCGGCCGTATGCCCGGTTGAAGCACCGGCGCCAGCACAACCTGCATCAGTTCTGCTCCTCCAGCAATGGTTCAGGTTCACCGACGCGTTGCAGCCATTCCAGGTCGCAGCGCAGGCAGCGCCGCGCTTCTTCCTGGGCCAGTGTTTCATCCAGTCCCATTTCCACTTCCGCGAAGCCCTGTCCGACGCGATATTCAGTCGGCAAGACCCGTGGGATCGGCCGCCGGGCGTGGACGTAATCTTCCACATCGGTGACGCGTGGCATGTCGTGACGCGGTGCCTGGTAGACCACGCGCTCAAGGTTGCCGGTTCTTAGCCAGTGATCGACGGCCAGCGCCACTTTGTTGCCCTGGGCGACGGAGTGGATGACGGTTGCCGGCCCCATTACGGCATCGCCGGCCGCGAAAACGCCGTCACAGGTGGTTTCGAAAGCCTGACCAACGCGAACGGTCGACGCCCTATCGGTTTGGATTGTATCGTCGCGCATCCAGTCGAACTCGGTCGTTTGACCGATGGCCGGGATCAACACGTCACAGGCCAGGTCAAACTCAGAGCCGATGATCGGCCGTACCACGCGCCGTCCGCTGTTGTCGTATTCGGCCTGTCGCTGCCGCTGAATGCGAACGCCGGTGACTTTGTCGCTTCCCAAGACGGCCATCGGATTGACCAGGAAGTGGAATTGAATGCCTTCTTCCTTGGCGGCCTCGATTTCCTCCTTGTGGGCCGGCATGTCACCTTCTTCACGACGGTACACCACGTGCACCTCGGCTGCGCCCAGGCGCCAGGCGGAGCGGGCGGAGTCAATGGCCACGTCACCGCCGCCGACAATGACCACCCGGTGCCCTTCCATATTGGGCGGGTTACCCAGCGCAATGTCGCGCAGGAACTCGACCCCGGCGTAGACGCCTTCTTTCTCGTCGCCGGGAACACCCAGTCGCCGGTTCTTGTGGGCGCCGATAGCCAGGATAATGGCATCGTAGCCTTCATCTTTCAGCGAGCCGATGGTGAAATCCTTGCCCAGCGCCTTGTTACACTGAATGTCCACGCCGGCCCCCTTGATGTGATCAATTTCGGCCAAGAGAGGATCACGCGGCAAGCGATAAGCCGGGATACCGTAGGTCATCATGCCGCCCGGCTGGCCCATCTTCTCGAATACGGTTACACCATACCCCTGCTGTGCCAGACGAAGCGCCGCCGTTAACCCTGCCGGTCCGGCCCCAACGACGGCCACCTTTTTGTTCTTGGACGGCGCCAGTTGCTTGGGCTTCCACGGCTCGGCATAGAATTGGTCGGCCATGAAGCGCTTGACCAGGCGGATCGAGATTGGTTCGTCGATGCGCCCGCGACGACATTTCTGCTCGCAGAAAGCCGGGCAGACGCGACCACACACCATTGCAAATGGATTGGCCTCACGATGAATTTCCAGCCCTTCCAGGTAGTGGCCCTGGCTGATCAGCGCCAGGTAAGCCGGGCTGTCGACTCCGGCCGGGCAGGCATTGACACAAGGTGCCCGCACCAAATCCTGGCAGGCACCGGCGGGACAATGCTTGTCGTAGATGTGGGCTTCGTATTCCTCGCGGAAGTGCTTGAGAGTGCTCTCGACGGGATTGGGTGCTCCCTGCCCCAGACCACACAAACTGGTGCTCTTGATCTCGTGGCACAGGTGCTCAAGTGTCTCAATGTCACCGTCTTCACCTTTTCCGGCACAGATACGCTGCAAAATCTCCATAATTCGGCGCGTGCCGACGCGGCAGGGGACACATTTGCCACAGCTTTCCTCTTGGGTGAATTCCATAAAGAAGCGGGCGATGTCGACCATACACGAGTCTTCGTTCATGATGATCATTCCGCCTGAGCCCATCATCGAGCCGGCGGCCGACAATGACTCGTAGTCGACTTCCATGTCGAGGTACTCGGCCGGCAGACAGCCGCCCATAGGACCGCCGGTCTGAACGGCTTTGAACTTCTTGTCGCCCTTTATGCCCCCGCCGACCTCGTAGATGACTTCGCGCAAGGTGATGCCCAATGGCACCTCGATCAGCCCGGGGTTCTTGACGTCGCCGGCGATGGCGAAGGTCTTGGTGCCCTTGCTGCGTTCGGTGCCCATGGAAGCAAACCACTCGGCCCCGCGGGCGATGATTTGGGGCACGTTGGCGTACGTTTCAACGTTGTTGATATTGGTAGGGCATCCCCAGAGACCTTTGACGGCCGGGAAGGGGGGACGCGGGCGTGGCTCGCCGCGCTGGCCCTCAATTGAGGCCATCAAGGCCGTTTCTTCACCGCAGACAAATGCGCCGGCGCCGATACGGACTTCAAGGTCGAAGGAGAAGCCGGATCCCAGGATGTTTTTGCCCAGCAATCCCAGTGAACGCGCCTGCTCGATGGCGATGTTGAGCGTGCGTACAGCCACCGGGTATTCGGCCCGGCAATAAACGTAACCCTGGCTGGCGCCGATGGCGTAGGCGGCAATGGCCATACCTTCGATGACCGAATGCGGATCGCCTTCCAGGACGCGCCGGTTCATAAAAGCGCCCGGGTCACCTTCGTCGGCGTTGCAGATAACGTATTTTTGTTCGCCGGATGCACTCCGAGCGAACTGCCACTTTCTACCCGTCGGGAAACCGGCGCCGCCCCGGCCTCTCAGGCCGGATGACAGGACTTCCTGGATGACACCTTCGGGCGTCATATCGGTCAAAGCTTTACCTAGCGCCATGTAGCCGTCTTCGGCCAGGTAATCCTCGATGTTTTCCGGATCGATGACGCCGCAGTTGCGCAAAACCACTCTGACTTCTTTGGGTTTCGGCGGCGCCAACTCCTCGTCGGTTTTCTCACGGACGGGCGCCAGCAGGCGCCCGACGATGCGACCTTTCAAAAAATGTTCTTCTACCAGATAAGGAATATCGTCAATCCGCATACCACAATAGTGGACGGCATCCGGGTATACCATGATCTCGGGACCGTCACCACATTGCCCGATGCGGGGTGTTTCCATCACCCTGACTTCGTTGCTCAACCCCCTGGAATCCAACTCATCGTGCAGGGTCTCAATCAGGTCCCTTGCACCTTTGGCCAGGCATTCGGGGCTCACACAAACTAGAATATGTGAACGATAGTAACTCATTTTATCTCTATTTTTTACCTCACCAGTCGTAGTAAATCGCAACAAACGCCGGATCTTCTTCTCACGAAATTCGTGCGATCAAGGCCGTTCAGTAGCTGCAGCACATGTTTTCTCCGGCCTTCTCCGGCGAATGCCCCAGGTCTCCCAGGTAGACGTTCCGCTATGTCCCGTGGAAGCTGCGATGCGCGGCGTGCGGTTTGATTACTCGGGAATCCGGTATGCTTCGACTACGCGAGACCCGACAACGTGCTCTTTCATAATCTCCTGCGCCTTGTCGGGTGTTACCTTGCCATAGGTCACTTGGGGAGCGCCGCGAGTCGAAACCTGGATAATTGGCTCCCATTCGCACAAGCCTACACAACCGGTCTGGGTAACAACCACGTCTTTCAAGTCCTGCTCTTCAATATACTGAAGGATGGCTTTCATGGTCTCTCTGGCGCCGGCAGCAATGCCACAGGTGCCCATACCAACGACAACTTGAGCGCGTCCGGCTACCGCTTTTGCCTCACGCTTCTCGAGAGCTTCTTCCTTCAGGCGCTTCAATTCTTCCAGTGATTTGATTGGTGGCATAGTGTTTCCTCCTGTAGAAGTTTTCTAATGAATAAGTACACCATTGGGCGAGTTCTTTCGGCCGCCGGCGCGTTCTACCCGGTTGACGCCGTCCTGCAAGAGATTGCGAATGAACGCCAGGATTGCAGGCTCGGTGATGGGAACGTCGCCCAATTCTTTGGTGATGGGTTCGCTATCAAATACGAAGTCTTCTCCGGCTTTCGTGTAATCGAGCAGCCAGCGGATGTCGGGGAAGCTCACCAACAGCGTAAGCATCGTGCCGGCCAAATCGCCGAGCGGCATTCGATCCAAGTGACTGTATTGAAATGCGACTTCCAGTCGCGTGCCGCGACCGGGAGCCGAGCTGATCTGCAGATAGCCATTACATGCTTCGGCAGCAGCTTTGAGCAGCGGTATCCCTAAACCCACCCGCCGGGTTGTCCGGCTGGTAACGAATGGATCTGTCACACAGGCCAGCAACATCTCGTCCATGCCTTTGCCGTCATCTTCCACGGCGATTTTCAACAGATCGGCCTGGATATCTTCGTCGATGTGAATGCGCACTTGCTTGGCACCGGCTGCGACACTGTTTTCTACAATATCCAAAAGATGCAAGGCGATCTCTCTCACCTTGGGTTCGTTACCTTTCCGGAGTTGACCGGTAGTCGGCGGGATCTTGTTAGGGACAACACAGGGGAAAAGATCATTTTTGCCGATATTTGTTGAGTATCTGGGGCAAGGTGTTGGGCTGAACGCGGCCATAAATATCCCTGTCCACCGTGACTGCTGGGGATTGACTGCAGGCCCCGATACATCGGCATGTTTCGAAGGTGATTTGACCGTCTTCGGTGGTATCACCAACTTCGATACCAAGTTCCTGATGTGCCTTTTCCAACAACTGGGGGGCGCCGCTGACATAGCAGGCGGTCCCCAAACAGAATTTTACCGTGTGCTTTCCTCGTGGCGAGGTGGTGAAAAAAGAATAGAACGACACCACGCCGCCAATCTGGCTAAGCGGCAGATGCAGCTTTTTCGCCACGTAAGCCTGCATTGGCTCCGAAATGAAACCAATCTGACTCTGCAACTCACCCAGGACTACCATTGCAGCCCCTGGTCGGCGCCTATTATCCTCTAGAATCTGATCGATAATAGCCCTCTGGTCTGCAATGGCGAGTGGATCGGTGGAGGGGATGTTTTCCAGTACGTCAATCATTTAATGTCCTCGCAAATTAAAGTGGTTAATATTCCGCCGAATGTGAATTTTATCACTCTCTTAGGAAAAACGCAAATTGAGTTCTTGCTTGTGTTTACTGTCACTATTAGCTCGGCAAGGTTAGAGAGCGACCCGACCGGCCTGACAATGCCAGCCGAATCTCATCGATTGAGGGGGAATTCATGGAGAATTTGTTGGCGCCCAGTAGTTCCTCCAGGCGATGCGCGTCTCCGTTTTGAACGAGGGGATAGCCCGCGATTTGCGGGAATTGTTGCCGGGCGGCAGCCGGGGAAAGCCGGCGGCTGATTTCCAGGGCCGGTACCGACACGTCAGGCGGCACGAACCCCAGGTTGGCTATCAGGCTGAAGCTCTTGCGGTCAACGTGGGCCGGGATCGCCAGGCCTCCCAGATCGGAAACCGTCTTTACGGCCTGCGCCAGTGTGAGGTCGGACGAGGTCAACAGCAGTTGCCTTTCCCGCCGGACGAAGTCTCCCGTTTCGTCGACCACAAACTGCTCGCCGAAAAACTCAATGTTGTTCTCTATCGGCGGCAGATGCTTGTCCACGATTTGCTGCCAGGCTGATACTTGATCCAGGCTATCGAACAGGCACAGCAGGTGAACCTCTTCCCGCGTCTGCAATTCCATACCCGGTAGCACCGTCAAGCCGGTACCATGGGCACACTTGATGACCGCGGCTGCATTGGCGGAGGCATTGTGATCGGTAACTGCCAGCAGGTTAATGCCTTTATCGATGGCCGCCCGCACGATGAGCGGGGGAATCATCTCAACTTCCGCACACGGTGACAGAACGGTATGCACGTGCAGTTCAGCTATAAACGTCGGCACATCACTTCTCTCTAAGTCCCAATTCCCACAACTTGCCCACGACGTAGAAACTCGGCTTTTCGGTGAACAGAAGGGTCACGCCTTCCTCTTGGGCCTTGGCAATGGTGCCGTCGTCGGGCCGGCTGCCTTCGGTGATGATGATGGCGCTCAATTCCAGCAGTGCGGCCACGGCCACTATGTTGAGGTGCGACTGCAACGTAACCCAGATGGCCCCGTGGCGGGCACCCGCCATAGCGCAACTCAATAGATCTGCGGTGTAGCCACAGGTAGGCTGGACGGCACCGATATCCGTGCCCGGGGTCAGGTTGGTGAGTTCCAGTTTGTCGACGATTTCCTGCAAGTTCATTGCGTCCCTTCTTTCCCTCTAATTCTGCGAAGAGCGATGCGCCTCGGGGTGAAGCTTGATCTTTATCTTCAAGTGCGTCCCGACGCCGGGAGTCGATTCGAGTTCCATATTGTCGGTACAGCGCTCGATGTTTTTTAATCCCATACCGGCGCCAAATCCCATTTCGCGGGCGATGTCGTTGG
Source organism: uncultured Anaerolineales bacterium (assembly GCA_964529945.1). GTDB lineage: Bacteria > Chloroflexota > Anaerolineae > 4572-78 > NAK82 > CAZHBM01. Next base: position 30,720 of record CAZHBM010000002.1, read on the forward strand.
CGGTTGAAAAACCGGGCGTCATCGCCATCTTGACGTCTTCGATGCCCGGCCCGTCGTCGAAGGTCTCAATCATAATATCCGAAGGCTCGATGCCGACCCGGATTGTGCCGCCGTGCCAGGTATGAATAATCAAGTTGACTTCGGCTTCGTAAGCGGCAATGCCACAGCGGCGGGCGATCTGTGGGCTGGCTCCCAGTCTCAGCAAGGCACGTTTGATGTGGCTCGAGGCCTTGCCGCCTTTGGTAAAATCACCAGCTTCGACCTGATACCTGAGAATAAGCGTCGTCCGGTCGGATATGATGTCCTCAAACAGATGGCTTGCCCGGTAGCGCCTGACTTCCTCTTCTTCGTAATCCTGCTGCAATGCGCCCAGGACGCCGCGGGTAATATCGCCCTTGGTAATGATGCCGACCAATTTGGTCTCTTCATTCTCTACCGGCAGCCTGCCGACGCGCGTCTTGGTGAACGTCTTTAACGCCTCGATCACCGGATGCTGGTCCACAACGGCGATCACGTTGGTGGTCATAAAATCCGACACCGGCGCCGCCAACGCCCGCTCGTTCAAGGATCGAATGAGATCTTCGATGCTTATGATACCGACCATTGTTCCATTCTCTACCACCGGCGCGCCGGATATTTGTTCGGTGCGCAAGAGATCGAGCACGCCTGCCATCGTCTGGTCGGGGGAGACGACGACCGGGTTCCGGGTCATCACGTCGGCGATTTTGAGTTCGTAGAACAGTTCGTCCACGCGGGTGATGTGGCCGGCAATTTGGTCGGTAATCACGTGGTCCTTACGCGTGATCGGTTTGATCACATCAGGTTTGTCCATTATTGGCAACACCATCCTTTCTTCCCTCAGGTTGGCGGATGCGGTTGACGTTGGCGCCGTTCCATGGTTCCAGAGACATATTTTGGGGTGCGACCAAGTCTCTTATGGTGAGATGTTTAGCGTCCCCAAGCGGGCCGAGATGCCGTCTGGGCTCGAAGGATCGTTGACCGGAAGTGCCTCCAGCGTGACGGCGTCGTAAACGACCAATTCCATTTGATAGTCACCCGGCCGAACGTCGTCCGGGATGGGCAGTGTGTAGACGTTGACGGCCTGGTTCAACGCCGGGTCATCAACGGGCCAGGCGGACGTGCGGAAATGACGGTCGTTAAGGATGTCCTTGTCGATGGGGGGCAACATATTGCCCTCTGAATCCCGCAGGCGTACGGAGGCGCGGTAGTCTACGTCCGTCGCCTTCAGCAGGGAATAGTGCGCTGTAAGCCAGGCCGACTTTCCGCTTTGCGCTGTAACGGGAAATGCCGTCCCATCTAACCGGATGACGTCGCCAAATGTGACGTCGCGCGCCTCCAGATCGGCCGGCAGACTAAACAGACTATCTTCAGGCAGTGTCCACCAGGTGACGTGATAACCGCGGAAATCCTTTTCGCCGCTTCGCCGGCCAACCTTATCCAGAAGGAAGGGTATGATGCCTCTGGGGTCGGTGTCACTGCCCCACCAGGTCACCCAATACAGGCGGCGCTTGCCGCCGGCTTCGGCGTTCAGCGTGCTGGCGGCCGTATGCACGTCCACGAACAGGTAGCGGGTCGGGGCCGGGATGCGTTCAGCGTAATAATGGAAGGGATGCGGTACGTCGACGTAAACCACGTCGTCGCCGGTTGTTTCGGCGGCCAGCCAGTTTACGACCGCCTGGCTGTCATCCTTGAAAGAGGATTCGTTGGTGAAGTAGCTTACGCTGCCCCAACCCAGGGCGACGGCAATCACAGCCAGTGCAGCGGCTGCGACCAGCCGGCTGCCGGTTGAACCTTCGATCCGCGGCCGGCGTGTCGAACCGGCCGGCACGCCGCGGTTTAATTTGGGCGATGTCTCTTTCGGTTGCCGGCCGGCCGACAGTACCGCCATCGTGCCCCAGCCCCATAGCAGCAGAAGGGCCGGGGTCACCGGCGTCAGATAGCGCGGCTCGAATGAAGGCCGGACCTGCAAAACCAGGTAGTATAGCGCCAGGGGCACCACAAACCAACCGGCGACAAAACCCAGGTTGGACAGCGTTAGCCCATCGCGCCGCTGCCTGGCCCGCCAGACCAACACCAGAACGACGACGGCCGAGAAAACGGCTGCCAGTGGTGCCAACCAGGCGACGCCGGCGTAGATGGCCGGCCCGATGCTATAGGCCCGCCACGAGCGCGAAAGAAACTGGAACAGGGCGGGCGGGTTGAGATTGGGATTGGCGTAGGCCGTGGTCTGGCCCAGTGCCAGCGGCAACTGGGGCGCAAACAGGATCAGGGTGCCGACTTGTGTGACGCCCCAGGTGCCCAGGCGGGCGCCGGATTTCGTCGAAGTTTTGGAGGGCAGCAGCACCCACATCAGCCAGGCCAGGTTTTGGAAGGCGACCAGAAAAATGGCGAAGTAATGGGTGTACAGGCTGGCGGCGGTCGCTAACACGTACAAAATGATCCACGGCACCGTTCCGGAAAGCCCGGGTCGCAATCGCCGGCCGGCGATGAGCCGCCACTGGGCGTAGAAACTGGCGCTCATCAGAAAGACGATCAGCGCGTACATGCGCACTTCTTGGGCGTAGGCCACCGATAGGGGATAGATTGCTGCCAGCAGACCGGTCAGACCGGCGGTCCACGCCGCCGGCAGCGAAGTCTGTCTGGCCAAATCGGCGGCAAAACGCATTAAGAGGGCCATACCAAGCAGACTAAAAAGCAAGGAAAGGAAGCGCAGGGCGAATTCGGAAGGCCCGGCGAAGATCATCCATTCGTGGAGTAGCATAAAATAGCCGGGTGGGTGCACGTCCATGCCGGGCAGGGTGGCTATCTGGCTCAACGGAGCGGATGCCATTTCAATGGAATGGCCCTCGTCCCACCAAATTGACTGGAAGTCGAGGTGGTGTATGCGTACAACAAACGCCAATAGTAGAATCAGGACGAAGGCACAGGTGCGCGCAAGTTTTCTGGGCATAGTCATGGCAACATCAAACAGCCTCGAGAGAGTATAGCATATCCGTATCCGAGCGTCAACGAAATCACATATGTTATGCGCCAGCGTATCCGCGGTCGTCCGGCCCGGCGCCACTACCGAAGGGCTATTGCGTGAAAAGTGGTGGGCATATACAATACCACCATCAAGAAACTAATCTATGCCGAAACCGGTCTGCGCAGTAGGGAGGTGCAGGCGTGCCGATAGAACTTTCAACGGGAATCGATGAGTTAACCGAAAAACTGCTGGATTCCTACGTCCAGGTGGGCAGCATCAGTCACATTGGCGGCCCGGCGTTGCCTTCCAGACAACGAACGATAGAGATCTGGCAGGCGTTACGCTCGATCATCTTTCCGGGCTATTTTGAAAATGAGCCCATCGATCGAGGCGGATTGCCTGATTTGACCCGCCAGAGAGTCGCATGGGTACGGCGTACGCTGGCGGAGGAGATCCGTCGCAGCCTGTGTCACGACTGTGAGTCCTTCGG
>CAZHBM010000003.1:0-30520 GCA_964529945.1 uncultured Anaerolineales bacterium
GCCTGAAGATTAATCTACCTGCTACAACCTCGTTTGTCAATGAACGATTAGATGGTCATTTCGTTTGCAGTTACAGCCGGGCCCTTAGGGCCGCGACACGATTCGTTTTGGGCCACCGATCGAAACACGATGCCGCCATTGTGTCTTTATGTCCGACCGTCACCATACATTACGCAGCAAGTTAATCTTGGTTGCAGGCCCGTTGCGTACCGGCCAGAATCCTGGCCGAAGACAGGACCGGGAAGAACGTGTGGGGGTAGCCTCTACGCGTCAATACGAGTAGAAGTGATGCCCACGTCGTGGTATAATAGTCGGTAATGAAGACCGATTCGAGCAAAGACAACCCAAAGGTTGGAATCAATGCCCAATTGTTGTCGCTGAGTGGCAATTACCGTGGAGCCGGTATAAACTGGTACATCTACAACCTTTTGCGACAATTGGGACAACGCGATTCCCGCTATTCTTATACCGTCTTCCTGGGCGAGCCCCACTTCACGGAAACCGGCCTGCGGCTGCAGCGTACGCGCTGCCCCACCCATCTTCCACCGGTGAGGATTGCGTGGGAGCAATTTGTCCTTCCGTTCTGGCTGCGGCGCTTTCGGATGGACCTGCTCCACGCAGCGGCTTTTGTCGCGCCGGTTGCCACGCCGTGCCCGTTCGTGGTGACGGTATACGATCTCAGTTTTTTGAGATTCCCGGCCGCCTTCCGACCCTGGAACCGCTGGTATCTGAGCCGGTTCACGGCCACGTCGGCGCGGCGAGCGGCGCGGGTAATCGCCATCTCGGAGAGCACGAAAAAAGACGTCGTCGACCTTTTGGGGGTCGAAGCCGGAAAGGTGGACGTCATCTATTGCGGTGTGGAGAAAATGTTCCACCCATTGCCCGAAGGCGAGGTTGAAGCCTTCCGGCGGGCACAAAACCTGCCCGAGGAATTTATTCTGTTCCTGGGGACGCTCGAACCGCGCAAGAACGTCGAAAGCCTGGTACGCGCCTACGCGTCCTGGCGCCGGGAAAAGGCGGACGCGCCCAAGCTGGTCCTAGCCGGCGCCAAGGGTTGGTATTACGAGCACATTTTCAGCCTGGTAGGAGAGTTGGGCCTGGACCGCGAGGTGATCTTTCCCGGCTACGTTGCCCAGCAAAGCCTGCCCTTACTGTACAATTGTGCCGGACTGTTCGTCTACCCTTCGATCTACGAAGGCTTCGGCCTGCCGGTATTGGAGGCAATGGCCTGCGGGACGCCGGTCATTACCTCCAACGTTTCTTCGCTGCCGGAAGTGGCGGGCGATGCCGCCCTGTTGGTCGACGCCGGCAATGTGGAGCAATTGACTCAGGCGCTTCAGCGGGCCTGGTCGGATGCCGATCTGCGCGTCGCGTTGGGGCAAAACGGACTCAGGCAGGCGGCGTCTTTCACCTGGGAACGCACGGCCGAGCAGACCGAGGCCACCTACGCCAAAGCGATGGGCAAGGCATCGCCGAATAGCCGGTAACGTTTCCAGTCAATCCGCTTGGGTTTGTTGACTCGGGCACCTTTGTGGTAATCTTGTTAGCGAGTTTGCCAGCCACGGGAGAGTAGTGTTACTTTGGAGAATGAAAGCCCAACCCCGGCATCTGTAGACCGTCACAGCCAGCTCATGGATCAGGTTAGGAGTCGGTGGTTGTTGAGCGGCGGCCTGGTGGTCAGTGATATCGTACTGATCAATCTGGCCTTTGTCATTGCCTATTGGGCGCGCTACAAATTGCAGTTGCTATGGTCGATTGACCCCGCCTATATGGTATCCTACACCGTCTTCATCCCGTTCGCGCTGATTTTGACGGTGCTGCTGGTGCTGTTCTATCGCCGGCAAGGTCTTTACCAGATCCGTCAGAACAGTTCCTGGTTTGATGAGGTATATGCCATCATCAGTGGCACTTCAACCGGGATCGTGGTGATGGTGGTACTGGTGTTCGTGTCGCGCCCGGCCTTTTACTCGCGTCTCATTTTCTTCTACGCCGGCGTTATCATCATCCTGCTGCTGAGTCTAAGCCGCCTGGTCAAGGCCATGGTGCTGCGCAATATGCGCCGCAAGGGGATTGGTGTTGCCCGGGCGATCATCGTCGGAGCAGGCGAGGTCGGTCGTGCGGTCATGCGCACCATCGTCGCCCAGCCCGAACTGGGATACCAGATACTGGGTTTCGTCGACGACGACCCCGAGAAGGGAAGCACCGATATCGGTCGCTTCCGGGCTTTAGGCAGCCTGGACCGGCTGTACAGCCTGATCCAGGACCGGGCGGTGGATGAGGTGATCGTCACCCTGCCATGGCAATATTATCGCAAGATTATGGCGATCATGGCCCAGTGCCAGCGGGCAGGCGTGCAGGTGCGCATCGTGCCCGACCTTTTCCAGATGACTTTGGGTCGTATGTCGGTGACCACGATTGCCGGCATCCCGCTGATCGGAATGAAACCAGTCTCTTACGGGGGCTTCTCCCGTCTGGTCAAACGCTTCGTGGACATCGCTTTTTCGTCGGTCGTTTTGGTCTGCTTCGCGCCGGTAATGGTGTTGATAGCGGTGGCGATCAAGTTGGACTCGCCGGGACCGGTCCTGTACCGGCAGCGGCGCATCGGACGAGGCGGTCAGCCGTTCACGCTCTACAAGTTCCGGTCGATGACCGTTGGCGCCGATACACAACGCGAGGAACTGTGCGACCTCAACGAAGCCGACGGACCGGTGTTCAAGATCAAGGACGACCCGCGTTGCACGTGGCTGGGACGCATACTGCGCCGGCTAAGTATTGACGAGTTGCCCCAATTCTTCAACGTATTGATGGGCGATATGAGCGTAATCGGGCCCCGGCCGGCCATACCCGACGAGGTAGAGCAATATAAGCCGTGGCATCGCCGCCGGCTGGAAGTTGCGCCGGGTATTACCGGGCTGTGGCAGGTGAGCGGTCGCAGCGACCTGCCGTTCGACGAGATGGTCCTCCTGGACGTATACTATGCCGAACAATGGAGCCCCGACCTGGATTTCAAAATCTTTCTGCGCACCATACCGGCCATACTATTTGGAAGTGGTGCATACTAGGAGAAATTGCCTGTGTTCGAACTATCCTCTGAAGATCAGGCCAACCTGACCACGTTTTTGAGAGATTTGGTCCGCACGCCCAGCGTTTCCTGCCAGGAAGAGAAGGTAGCCGAACGGGTGGCGGCTGAGATGCGCGCCGTCGGCTTTGAGAAAGTCTGGACCGACTGCATCGGCAACGTGATCGGAAAGATCGGCGGCGGCGGTGGACCCAAACTGGTGTTCAACGGTCACATGGACACAGTCAGCGTCGGTAATCCAGCTTCGTGGACGCGTGATCCCTTTGGCGCTGAGGTTGAGGATGGCGTGTTGTATGGCCGTGGCGCCGCCGACATGAAGGGGCCGTTGGCCAGCCTGGTCTACGGCTGCAAAAAACTGATCGACAGTCAGGCCCAATTGGGCGGAGAGGTCTACCTGGCGGCCGTGGTGCAGGAAGAGCCTTGCGAGGGTTTTGCTATGCGGGTGTTGGTTGAGGAAGAAGGCATCCATCCGGATTGGGTCGTCTTGGCCGAACCGAACAATCTGCAGATCAGCCGCGGGCACCGGGGACGGCTGGAGATTCACGTGACGGTGGGCGGCCGGCCATCGCACGCTTCGATGCCAAGCAAGGGCGTGAATGCCATCTACGGCGCCGCGCGCATCATCTTCGCCCTGGAGTTGATGGCCGAATCTTTGGCCGAGGACCCGTTCCTGGGCAAAGGCTCACTGGCAGTGACAGACATTTGCAGCACGGCAGCCAGCCACAACGTAATCCCGGATAGTTGTACCTTCGTCATCGACCGCCGGTTGACGTTGGGCGAGACCGAGGCCAAAGCCATGGCCGAGATACAGGGCGTCATTTCGCGCGAGGGGCTGGACGCCGAAGTCTCTGTGGCCGATTTTGAATACACCAGCTATTGCGGCTACACCTGCCAGGGAGTCGAACATTACCCGGCCTGGGTTTTGCCGGAAAATCACGAGTTGGTGCAGGCCGCGTCGCGGGCTGTCCGCCGGGTGCTAGGTGAGCGGCCGGCCATTGGCAAATGGGATTTCTCGACCGACGGAACCTATTCAATGGGCAAAATGGGCATAGCCACCATCGGCATCGGGCCGGGGGATGAAGGTCAGGCCCACGTCGCCGATGAGCACATCCGCCTGGCCGACTGCTTCACCGCCGCCCAGATCTACGCCCAATTAGCAGCCGATTTGCTGATCAAGTCCTGACGTACGCGACGTTATCTGATCTATGTGGCCATCCGGTGCCGCCGAAACGAGCGTATCCGACGTTCAGCAGTTTCGTGAACCGGCCTTCATCCACTCTCTGGCTCTGAAATAATCAACTTCTTCTGACCTGCAACAGTTTCATAGAGGAGGTCTGACAATGGCTCAGTCGAACGCTTCCGACGATAACGTCACAGGGCTGCGGTCGCTGCCACGCAACGTGTGGGCGGTCAGCGTAACCAGCTTCTTTATGGACGTATCCAGCGAGATGGTGATCAATCTCCTGCCGCTTTTCCTGGCCAACGTGCTGGGTGTGCGGACGAGTGTGATCGGCGTGATCGAAGGTGTGGCCGAAGCCACCGCCAGCCTTCTGAAAGTGTTCTCCGGCTGGCTGTCGGACCGGTTGGGGGCGCGCAAATGGTTGGCGGTTCTGGGCTACGGCATTTCGGCGGCGTCCAAGCCATTTTTCTACTTTGCCGACAGTTGGGGGGTAGTGGGTGCGGTCCGTTGGGCGGACCGGGTGGGCAAAGGCGTCCGCACCGCGCCGCGCGATGCCCTGGTGGCCGACAGTATCGACGAACGGCACCGCGGGTTGGCTTTCGGTTTTCACCGGGCAGCCGATACCGGCGGCGCGATGATCGGCTTATTGATCGCATTGGGCGTCGTCTGGTTGGTGCAGAAGGGCGCCCAGCAACTGACGCGCTCCACGTTCCAGACGATCGTGCTCATCAGCCTGGTGCCGGCGTTTCTGGCCGTGCTGTCTTTGGCGTTTGGGGCGCGTGACGTGCCGATCACGTCGCGCCGCAAGGCCCCCAAATTTGCCCTGCGCAGCCTGGGGAAACGCTTCTGTTTATTTATGCTCGTCGTCGGTTTGTTTGACCTGGGAAACTCGTCAGATGCCTTTCTGGTGCTCCTGGGCCAGAAACGCGGCTTGAGTGTCCTGGGTGTGTTGGGTATGCTGGCTACGTTCAACCTGGTCTACGCGCTCGTCAGCACGCCGGCCGGGTCGCTTTCCGACCGGGTGGGGCGCAAGCGGCTGCTGGTGGGCGGCTGGTTGATCTACGCCGCCATTTATATGGGTTTCGGCTTGGCAGCCGCCGGCTGGCAGGTGTGGGCGTTGTACGCGGTCTATGGCGTTTATTATGGGTTGACCTATGGCACTGGCAAAGCCATGGTGGCCGACATTGTGTCCGAGGACGTGCGCGGCACCGCGTACGGCACGTACAACGCGGTGTTGGGCATCCTGGATTTTCCCGCCTCTGTCATTGCGGGCGTATTGTGGCAGGGAGTGGGCGGCTGGCAGGGCCTTGGGGCGTCGGCACCGTTTCTGTTCGGCGGTGCCATGGCTTTGATCGCGGCGATATTGATGTGGCGCCTGGTTCCCGAAGGGAAGACGCAGCCGGCGGATGGTGCAGCATGATCCGGTTGGGAGGTAGTCGGTGCGATTAGGGGTTCACGTGTCTATTGCCGGTGGTGTAGATGAGGCTTTCGAGCGCGGGCGGGAAGTCGGTTGCGACTGCATCCAGATATTCACCAAGAGTAGCAACCAATGGAAAGCCAAGCCGTTGGCAGATGAAACAGTCACGCATTATTTTTTACGCCAGGCGGAAACCGGGATAACGCCGGTCGTCGCCCACGCTTCATATTTGCCCAATATGGCCTCCCCGGATGACACGTTGTGGCACAAGTCGCTGAATGCATTGGCCGTTGAGCTGGAACGGTGCCACACGCTAACCATTCCTTATCTGGTCATCCATCCCGGATCGCACGTCGGCTCGGGCGAGGAGGCGGGTATCGCCCGTATCGCTTCGGCACTTGATTGGCTGCACGACAAACTGCCGGATATCGGGACTAAAATTGCCCTGGAGACGACCGCCGGCCAGGGCACCAATCTGGGTTACCGTTTTGAACAGCTGGCCCAGATGATAGAGGCGACGGCGCAACCCGACCGCTTGGTCGTCTGTTTCGACACCTGTCACGCGTTGGCGGCCGGCTACGATTTTCGCAGCCGGGCGGGATACGCCGATGTCTTGCGCCAGTTTGACGAGATCTTGGGGTTGGACCGCCTGAAGGTGTTTCACCTGAACGACTCCAAGTTCGACCTTGGCAGCCGGCGTGACCGGCACGAACATATCGGTATGGGGTACGTTGGACTGGAAGGGTTTGGTAATATTGTGCGTGATGACAGGTTTTCGGCCCTTCCGGGATTGTTGGAGACCCCAAAGTCGAAAGACAGGCACGAGGACGTGGAAAATCTATCGAAGTTGAGGAGTTTGGCGAAGTGATAGTGATGGGCGCTGCGACCGGTTCGAGGGCGCCCGGCAAGAGGGGGTGGATTGTGACAGATATTCCAGATGTGACCGACCAAACGTTTGATGCCCAGGTGCTTAAGCCCGATATCGCCGTATTGGTGGAGATGTGGGCCGAGTGGTGCATACCGTGTGCCGCCCTGTCCAAGGTGGTCCAGGACCTGGCCGAGGAGTACGCCGGGGCGCTGCGAGTGGTGCGTATGGACGTCGACCGGAACTCTCAGACCGCCGTCAAGTACGAACTGCAGAACGTGCCGGCGCTGGTCCTGTTCAAGAACGGACTTGAGGTGACCCGCCTGTCGGGAGCCTTCACCAAACAAGAACTGAATGCCAAGCTGCTGCCGTTCCTGGACCTGTAGCCCGCCCTATGGGTGACAAGTTGGAGAAAAACCCCCGGTGATTGTGCACCAGGGATGGTTGACATAACACTAGGGGTGGTGGTCCGTTCCTGGGTTGACGATGGGTCTAGGTCTGTACGAGAACCAGTCCCAGAAGAACCAGGACCGCGCCAGAAGAAGTGGCCACCGTGATCGGCTCTCCCAGCACCAGGACACCCAGCAGGGTGCTGACGATAGGGCTGACGTAAATGAATACGCCGGCCCTCGATAGCGGCAACCGGTCGGCCGCATACCACCAGAACAAATAGGCGGCCACGCTGCACCCCAGGGCCAACGCCAGCAGCGCTGCCCAGACTTCAAGCGACAACTGCAGGTTGATACCTTCCCAAATGGCGGCCGGGGTCAGGGCGGCGGCGCCCACCGCGGCGGCCAAAGCGGTGACCGTCAGGGTGCCGTATTGCGTCACCAGCCGCTTGCCGGCCACCAGGTACAGCGAGCCGGCCAGAACGGCCACGATAGCCAGGAGGTTGCCCAGCAGGCGCAATTGGGCGATTTCCCGGGCAGCAACAGCTGCGCCGATGGTGATTAGGGTCACACCGACGGTGGCCACCGCCGTGCCGCCGATTGCCCGCCAGCTGAACGCTTCGCCCAGAATCCAGACCCCCAGCACCGCGGTGAGTATCGGGAAGGCGTTCATGATCAGGCCCACGTCGACGCTGGTGGTGTAAACCAGGGCCACGTTCTGCAGCATGTAGAACACGGCTTCCCCGATAACACCCAACCCGAGAAACGCCAACCATTCCCGGCGAAAAGCCACCACCAGCGTGCGACGGGTGGACGACTTCAGCATCACAGCCGCCAAGAGCACGAAACTGGCGATCCACCAACGCACGGCGGCGACGCTCATCGGACCCATTTCCGTGAGGGTGATTTTGGTCAGGAGAAAGCTGGCGCCCCACAATACGGAAGCGATGGTGGCTGCGAGGTAGGCGGCGATCATTCAACCTCACTGAGTCGCAAAGACAGCACCCGGGAGGCTGAGTCTTCACCCATTGAGATACCGTAAATGGTGTTGGCGGCTTCGACGGTACGGCGGTTGTGGGTGATGACGATGATCTGCATCTCCTCGGCCAGTTCTTCCAGAACGGACCGGAAGCGACCGACGTTGGCTTCGTCGAGCATCGCGTCCACTTCGTCCAGGATGCAGAAGGGAGTGGGGCTGGTCTTCAGTAAGGAGAAGATCAGCGCCGCCGCAGTCAGCGACCGCTCCCCGCCCGACAACATGCTCAGGTTTTGAGCGCGCTTGCCCGGCGGGCGGGCGACGATTTCGACTCCGGTGTTGGTCAGGTTGTCGGGCTCGGTCAAGATCAATTCGGCTTCACCGCCGTTGAACATGCGCCGGAAATATGTCTTGAACTCGGCCGCCACGGCTTCGAAGGTCTTGAGGAACTCCTGTTCCATGATCCGGTCCAGCTCGGCAATGATCTGCCGCAGATCGCCGGCGGCTTTTTCCAGGTCGGCCATCTGTTGGGTGAGGAATTGATGGCGCTGTTGGGTCTCCTCGAACTCCTGGGGCGCATCCATATTGACCGTGCCCAGGCGGCTGAGTTGGGCGCGCAATTGCCGGACGTCTTCTTCCAGGTCGGGCGGCAGTTCAGTTACCTTGGGCAGTTTGGATATGAGCGGGTGCAGGGGCAGCGGCGGTTGATTCATCAGGTCCTGCCCGCTCTCCACCTCGACCAGGCCCAAGTCGTCGACGATCTGGCGTTGCAGCAGCTTCATTTCGTCCTGGCGACGGCTGTATTCCAGGTGCAACTGGCCGGTTTCGGTCTCGAAGCGCTGCAGCAGCTTGCGTTGGCGGGCTTCCGCCTGGCCGCGTTGCTCCAGCAAACGCTCCTTGGACGTCAATTCTGTTTCCGCAGGCTGAATCTTGGCCGCCAACTGGGCGATCTGGTCGTTGAGCAACCCGGTCTGATCGCGCAGCGTCTCCAGCCTGGCCTGCAGGGTGTCCTTCTCGTCCGTCAGTTCGGACGCCCGCCGGCGTTTTGCCGCCAGGCGGTTGTTGAGCTCCTCCAACTGCTTTTGGAAATTCTCCAGGATGGTGCGCTGGTTGGCGAAGCGGCCGTCGACCTCTGCCTTGACGGTCTGAGCCTGGTTCAGTTGGGTGAGCAGGCTCTCGTAGGTCAGGTCGCCGGCCTGGGCCGCGACCCGGGATGCCTCGGCCGCCAGTGAATCCTGTTCGGCCTCGAGTTGTTGAATCTCAGTCTCGAGTTGCGTTTGGAGTTCGTCAAGTTCGGTGCGCCGTTCCTGGTGGCGGCTGAGCAGGTCGCGCTGCCAGTCGGCGGCCTGTTGCGCCCGTTCGACGTCCCGCTCAACGGCGTACAGGCTGCGCTCGGCGTCGCTGTGGGCGGCCTGTTCTTTCGCCTGGCGCTGCGTGATGCTCTCCAAAGCGGATTGTTCCTGCGTTCGCTGCTCTTCCAGGACCGTACGTTGTTTCTGGGTGGCGTTGAGCGATTCTTCGAGTTTGCTTATCGTGACCGGCAATTCCTGCCATTCGCGTTGTCGAGCCAGAAATCCGCCGCCGGATTTATTGCGGCTGCTGCCGCCGCTAACGCTGCCTCCCGAGCGGGTCAGGTCGCCTTCCAGGGTCACAATTTGAAAGCTGCCGCGGGCTTTGGCCAGGACCTGTCGGGCCGTCGGCAGGTCTTCGACTACAATGGTGCGCCCCAACAGCATACGCGCAATCGGTTCCAGGTCGGGCTCGTAGCCCACCAGGTCTGCGGCGACGCCCAAGACGCCCGGAATCTGCACTGCTTCAACCGGTGTCCCTGGGCGAACCGTGTCCAGGGGCAAGAATGTGGCCCGGCCGCCGTGGGCCTGTTTCAGGCGGGCAATGGCGGCTTCCGCGTGAGACCAGGTCTCCACCACGACGTCCTGCAAATGGCTGCCCAGGGCGGTTTCGATGGCGACATCCATCCCGGCCGGCACACGCAGCAACTGGGCCACGGTGCCGATGATACCCTGCAACCCTGCGTCCTTCTTGAGGACGTTGCGCACGCCTTCGTAGTAGCCGGTCAGATCTTCCTGCATGCGGGATAGGATGTCCTGCCGGGTGCGGGCTGCATCCAATTGCCGTCGTACGCCCGAGATTTCTTCATCCTGCCGGCTGACTGCGCCGGCCAGTTCCTGAATGGTTTTAAGGTGGCCGGCTCGATCGTCGTTGAGGGTGGACAGATGACCTTCTAACTCTTCGAGATGGGCCTGGGCGCTCTTACGGCGGGCCAGCGCCTCAGCGCTCAGGGTCTCCTGTTTTTGTACGGCCACCTGGGCTTCGGCCGCTTCGGCCTCCAATTGCTGCCGGCGCTCGTCGAGTTGGGTCAGCCGCGCCCTGTGGCCGGCGATGCGGTCCGCTACCCGGCGAACGTGTTCTTCGGCGTCGGACTGGCGCTTGAGCAACGCCCGCCGTTCGGCTTTCAGGTCCTCCAACCTGGCTTCCAGGTCGGATACGTTGGCCTTGGTTTGGGCCACCTCCTGGCCGAGCGACTCGGCCGCCGATTGGGCTTCCGTCACCTGTTGGCCGGTGGCATGGCTCGACTGCTCCAGGGGCTCGATTTCATCCGCCAGTTCTTCGATCTGGCCGGTGATCAGCCGCAGCCTTTCTTCACCGACGGCCAGGTCGCGCTGGGCGGTCTCGGCCTCGGTGTGCAACCGGCTGCTGTGGTGGTGCCATTCGCCCAATTGCAGGCGCAACTGGTTGTGACGCGCCCGCAACTCCTCGATATCTTTCTCTATCTGCTGCACCTGGCCACGCTGGTCTTCAAGTTGTTGCTGGCTGTTGCGATGGGCCTGGCGGGCGGCGTAGAGTTTGCGCTGCTCTTCACCCCACTGGTACCCATACCAGGTGCGCAACAACTCCTTGAGTTGCCCGCTGATGGTAAGATGGGTGGCGGCTCGGTCGGCCTGGCGCTGCAGGTAACGCAGGCGGGGTGTGATCTCGCTGACGATGTCGTTGAGCCGTAACAGGTTTTCCTGAGTCGTATCCAGCCGGGCCAAAGCCTCGGTACGCTTGGAGTTGTGCAGGGTGATACCGGCGGCTTCCTCAAACAAGGTCCGCCGTTCTTCGGCCCGCAGCGACAGGACGGCATCGACCAGGCCCTGGCCGATGTGGGTATAGGTGCGCCGGCTGAGCCCACTGGCTGCCAGCAACTCGTTGATGTCGCGCAGGCGGACCCGACTGCCATTCAGGAGGTACTCGTTCTGGCCGTCGCGAAACGCGCGCCGGGTAACGGTTACCTCGTTGAAATCCACCGGCAGCCAACCGTCGGTGTTGTCAAATTCCAGGGCGGCGTAGGCCATCCCCAGCCGTGCCCGACCATCCGAGCCGGAGAAGATCATGTCCTCGGTCTTCTTGCCGCGCAGAGCCGAATAGCTTTGCTCGCCGAGGACCCAACGGATGGCGTCGGAGACGTTGCTTTTTCCGCTGCCGTTGGGGCCGATAATGGCCGTTACCCCTTCGTCGAACTTGAAGGTGGCCTTGGCGGCAAATGACTTGTAGCCCTGGATGTCGAGAGATTTCAATCGCATCAGTCTGAGAAGCCTACCATACCCATTCCATCTCGTGATCGCCGATGAAAACACTGTCGCCGGTCTGGACGCCGGCCTGGCGCAGGGCGTCGAACACTCCCAGTGCCTCCAACTGTCGCTGCGCTCGCTGTACGGCATCGTTGTACTGCCACAAGGTGCGTGAGACCAGCTCCTCGACCTTGGCGCCGGTTACGCGCCAGCCGCCGTTTTCGCGGGAGATTGAGAAAACGGGAGCCTCTTCGTATTTGAATACCGGAATGTCCGCTTCCGGCGCTTCCGGTTCGGGGAGAGTCGTCAGCAACTGGGCGACCGTTCCCATCAACTGGCGCACGCCCTCACCCGAGACGGCCGAAATGGCCATCACAGGCAGCCCTCGGGCCTCGATAGCCGCCTTGACCGATGGCCACATCTCTTGCGCCTGGGGCAGGTCCATCTTGTTCAGAACCACAATTTGGGGACGCTGCGCGAGTTTCGGGTTGAAGAGTTCCAGTTCATCGTTGATCTGGTTGAAATCGTCCAACGGATGTTCGCCGGCGCCGTCCAACAGGTGGATCAGCAGTCGGGTGCGTTCCACGTGGCGCAGGAACTGGTGCCCCAGGCCGGCGCCGCTATGGGCACCTTCGATCAGCCCGGGCAGGTCGGCCAGGACAAAACTGGTGTCCTGATCGAGGCTGACCACCCCCAGGTTGGGCTGCAATGTGGTGAAGGGATAATCGGCGATCTTGGGACGTGCGGCGCTGACCACCGATAGCAGCGTGCTCTTGCCGGCATTGGGCATTCCCACCAGGCCCACGTCGGCCAGCAGCTTGAGCTCCAGGCTCAGCCAGCGGCCCTGGCCGGCCTGGCCTTTTTCGGCGATGCGCGGGGCCTGGCGCGTTGAGGTAGTGAAGCGGGCGTTGCCCCGCCCGCCCTGGCCGCCTTTGGCGACGATCACACGCTGTCCCGGCTCCGTCAGATCGGCCAGGAGCGCGCCCGTATCGGCGTCGCGAACGATGGTGCCCGGCGGCACGGGAACGATCACGTCTTCGCCCCGGGCACCGGTCTGGTTCTTGGAGCGTCCGTGCACGCCGCGTTCGGCTTTGAAATGGGTCTGGCCCTGGAAGTGTACCAGCGTGTTGAGTTGCGGGTCGACTTCCAGAACGACGTCCCCGCCGTCGCCGCCATCGCCTCCCGATGGGCCGCCGCGGGGAACGAATTTCTCGCGGCGGAAGGTGACGACGCCGTCGCCGCCGTTGCCGGACTGTACGTGAATTTTTGCCTCGTCGAAGAACATGATTGAACACTGCCTGTTCGCTAGGTGCTACCGGTCGCCCTATTTGGGCAACCAGATCATTTTACCACACGGCTGCACCTGGGCAAAAGAAGATGAGGGCTCCGGCACCGGCTCGAGAGTTTGTCGCGCCGGCTTGCTGCTACGCCTGCCTCTACCACCTCCAAATTGCCCAAGCTCATCACCTGTGATAGAGTTACGTCTTTGGGAGGTTCGAAGCATGTTGGATGAATTTCTTCTCTGGGCGGAAGTAGACCTGGACGCCATCGCCCACAATGTGGCTGCCGTCAAGGCGCACGTTGGCGACGATGTGGACGTGCTGGCGGTTGTCAAGGCCAATGCCTACGGGCATGGATTACGCCAGGTGTCGGAAGTCGCCCTGGAAAGCGGTGCCTCCCGATTGGTCTTGAATCACATCCCGGCGGCGGTGATATTGAGGCAAGCCGGCTTTCGGGCGCCGATTTTTGTAATGGGTTACATTCCGTTGGGTAGCGTGCCTTGCGCCGTCGACAATGACCTGGTCCTGACCGTCTCGTCGCGGGAATTGGCGCAGGCTGTATCGGCGGCGGCCGTCGCGCAGCGCAAGCGGGTGCGCGTTCACGTTAAAGTCGATACCGGGATGGCCCGCTTTGGCATCGGACCGGAGGAGACTGTGGCCTTCGTCGACTGGCTGAGACAATTGCCGGGCATTGAGCTGGAGGGCGTCTACACCCATTTTGCAACCGCCGATGCCACCGACAAAAGTTATGCTTTCCAGCAACTGGCCGTCTTTGAACAACTACTGGCGGACCTGGCCGGCCAGGGGATCAACGTGCCGATGCGCCACGCGGCCAACAGTGCGGCCACACTGTCTATGCCGGAGGCGCATTTCGATGCGGTCCGCTTGGGTGTAGCGATGTATGGGTTGTATCCGTCAACTGAGACGACCCGGTCGGTCGAGCTGCAACCGGCCCTTTCACTCCACAGCCGGGTCGGTCGTGTGCGTACGCTGCCGGCCGGGCACAGCGTCTCCTATGGCCAGACGTTCGTCACCGAGAAGGCCACGCGCGTCGCATTGGTTCCTTGCGGTTATGGCGACGGTTACATGCGGCTGGCATCCAACCGAGGCGCCGTGCTCATTCGCGGTCAGAGAGCACCCATCATCGGCCGAATCTGTATGGATCAGATGGTGGTCGACGTCAGCCACATCGACGGGGTGTGTGTTGAGGACAAGGTGGTTCTGATCGGGACGCAAGGCGAAGGCGGCGTTTCGGCCGATGATGTGGCCGGCTGGGCCGATACCATCAACTACGAAATTGTGACCCATCTGCTCCCCCGGGTACCCAGGGTCTACCGGCGGCACGGGCAGATTGTCTCGGTTATGGAAGGCTGGCAGTAGCCGTCACGGACCAGAGACGACTGTGCCTAGCCGACTTCTCCCGCGGATCTGTCCCGCACTGGCACCGGCCGGCCTGAAAGGATATACTATATTCAGTTGCCGGGATTATTGGCGGTAGCGACTTAATGGGGGTGCAAGCGTGATACCAGATAGTCGGCAAACTATTTACATCGGCATCAATTTTGTGCTCACGCCGGCTCCACCGGTCGATGCGCAAACGAACCTGCGCTTTCAGCAGTCTTTGACCGAACGCGGCATCGACTACGGGACCGTAACGCTGCAGGGCGATTACCTGGTGATTCAACGACCGGCCCCCGACCCGGTGCTGGTCCGCGTCGGTGCCGCTCGTCGAGGTCCCGTCGGCCAATGGATGGTCGTCCATCCCGGACCGGCCGCCGACCTGGAGCTGTTCATCCGTGAAGTCGAGGCGATAGGGGAAGCCTTCGTCAACACGTGGGGAGCAAATCACCAGATCATCACCAGCGACGTCACCTTGCGCGACCTTTTTGAATCCTCCTCCGAGACCGCTTTCCAGGAACTCTGGGAGGATATTGTAGGGCAGCCGGCCGGCAACCTGGACCAACTGGGCGGAGACGTGCGCGGCGGAGGGCTGCGATTGGTCGTGGCGCCCGAAAACCAGGCCGGTGAGCCGACCGAAATTCAGGTGCGGGTCGAGTCTTTTCTCAAGGACAGAAAGAAACTGTGGGTGGAGACGATCTTCAAGTGGACCCGCCCCGGCCCCCTAAAAGATGCGCTGCAACCCCGACAAGCGTTGTCACGTGTCAGCGATTACGTGGATAGTTCGGTGGTTGAATTCTTGACCCAGGGCCTGGACTCTTGATGGGAAGGACGGCGTAAGTGGGAGTATACGCAGGCAGATATTTGCGGTTCGATCTCAACACCGGGCAGCACTGGGTTCGGGCGATTGAGGAAGCGTTGCCGGCCAAGTGGCTGTTGGGTTCGGGCCTGGCGGCCAAGTTGTTGAGCGATCAACTCGACCCTTCGCTCTCCCCGCTGGACCCGCGCAGTCCGCTGATAATCTTCAACGGGCTTCTGACCGGCACGTTTGCGCCGGCGGCTTGCCGTACCTCGTGGTGCGGCGTTTCTCCCCAGACAGGTATCTGGAATGAGTCCAATATGGGCGGACACTGGGGCGCCGAGTTGAGGTTCGCCGGCTATGATGGGATCGTCATCAGCGGCCGTTCGGAGCGACCGGTATACCTGTGGATAAACGGCGTCGAGAACGTGATTGAGCTGCGTGACGCCAGCCACGTATGGGGCTGCGATTATTTCGACGCGGCCGATAGACTGATCGAGGAGACGGACCCAAAAGCCAGGGTAGCCGGCATTGGCATCGCCGGTGAGAACCTGGTGCGCATTGCCGGCGTCATGACCGGCCCGTCGCAGACTGTGCGCGGCGCCGCACGCGGCGGAATGGGCGCCCTTATGGGCAGCAAGAATCTAAAGGCCATCCTGGTGCGCGGTGCGGACCGGCCGGATTACTACGATCGGGAAGCACTGCGTGACGAGGTGCAGTCTTTAACCGGTACGATCAAGGAGTATTTGATCGGAGCATCCCATTTCGGCACCGCCGGCGGGTTCCTGGCGGCCGAAGCGTCGGGCGACCTGCCGTTGCGCAACTGGACTCTGGGCGACTGGGAGGATGCCGAGCAGGTGTCGGGCCAGAGTCTCTACAGCCGTTACCTGGTCAAACACACTCGCTGCTTCGCCTGCCCGATCGGATGTGGCAAGGAAGTCGAGGTCGAAAGCGGACGTTTCGCGACTCCCAAAGGCGAGGGCGTTGAGTATGAGACGGTGGCAGGGTTTGCCGGACTGACTATGAACGCCAACGCCGAAAGTGTGATCCTGGCGAACTCGCTGTGCAACCGGTACGGCCTGGACACGATTTCCACCTCTTCCGTTATTGCGTTCGCCATGGAGGCTTTTGAGCGCGGTGCCATCGACCTGGAGGACACAGGGGGCGTCGACCTGCGCTTTGGCAATCCCGACGCGGTCGTGGCGATGGTCGAACAAATCGCCCGCCAGCAGGCTATCGGCAAGGTCCTTGGTCATGGGGTGCGCGAGGCGGCGCGACAAATCGGTGCTGGGTCCGAAAGATATGCGGTGCACGTCAAGGGTTTGGAGGTGGCGTATCACGACCCGCGGTCATTCCTCAGTATGGCCGTCAGTTATGCGACGGCCGCCCGGGGTGGATGTCATCTGGAAGGCTTGACCTATTGGAACGGCTACGGTACCTTCCATCCCGACCTTGGCTATTCGGAGCGTATCGATCACCAGGAACTTTCACCGCGCCAGGCAAGAATGGCCTACGACTACCAGAATTTCTACAGTGTGTTTAACCCGCTCGGTTTGTGCAAATTCATTGCCAAGGGCAAAGTGGGACCTGAAAAGGTCTGCAATCTGGTCAACGATTCTATGGGTTGGGACCTGACCCCGCAAGACCTGCTGCTAGTGGGAGAACGCCTCTTCCAACTGAAACGCTTGATCAATTTGCGTCTGGGCGTGACGGCGGCTGACGACAGCCTGCCGGAGCGCCTGGTGAAACTGCCACGACCGTCGGGGGCCGCGGCCGGCGTTGTGCCGGATATGGAGGTATTGCTGGCGGACTACTATGCCCTGCGCGATTGGGACAAGTCCGGACGGCCCTCCGAGAATCGTCTGGCCGAGTTAGGCCTGGCGCAAGAGGCGGGTGCCCGCTGATGACACACGCGCAAGCAAGCCGGCCGGTTGCAGATGGCTACGGGCCACAAGGATGATTGGAGCTGCCAACGTGGAGACAAAGCAACTGGCGGTGATCATCGTGAGCTACAACACGGCCGATCTGCTGCGCGCATGTCTAGACTCGCTGGCCGATTCGGGAACGGACGCCTCTATTGTGGTCGTCGACAACAATTCCAACGACGGCAGCCAGACCATGGTGAAGGAAGCGCACCCCGCCGTGCGACTGATTGCCCTGACCGAGAATCTGGGCTTTGCAGCTGCCAACAACGTGGCCCTACGCGCGTTGGGGTTCGGCCGGGCTGAGGGTGGCGCAGGCACCGTTCTTCCCCCCGAGTTTGTCTTCTTCCTGAATCCTGACACCGAAGTGCGGGCGGGTGCATTGGATCGGCTGCGCCGTTTCCTGAAAGACAACCCCAAAGTGGGCGTGGTGGGACCCAGCCTGGTGTATGCCGACGGTTCCTTTCAACACAGCGCCTTCTCTTTCCCGACCCTGTGGCAGATCTGGTTTGACTTCTTTGCCTGGCCGGGGCGGTTTATCGACTCACCCCTGAATGGGCGTTATCCGCGACGAGCCTACGAAGAGGGCCAGCCGTTCGCCATCGATCACCCCTTGGGCGCTGCCTTGATGACCCGCCGGGAAGTTGTGGCGCAGGTTGGGCTGATGGACGAGGGCTATTTTATGTACGCGGAAGAGATTGACTGGTGCCTGCGGGTTCGGCGGCAAGGCTGGGACATTTTCTGTGTGCCGGCGGCAACAATCGTCCATCACGCCGGCGGCAGCACGCGCCAGCAGCCGCAACGGATGAACCAGGCCTTGTGGCAAAGCCGTTTTCGCCTGTTTCGCAAACACTATTCTTTTCCGTTCCGATTGGCTGCCCGAGGATTGTTTAACGCCGGGCGCCTGGTGCGGGGAGACTCCTCGAGCCGGAGGTGACCGTATGCCGATCCTGCTGGCGATCATCCTTACTAAAAACGAGGCACGCCACATCGAGGCATGTATCCGCAGCGTCGACTGGACAAACGGTGTCTTGCTGTCCGATTCGTATAGCGATGACGGCACTGTGACAATTGCCCGGGAACTGGGGGCGGACGTGATCCAGAGCGAGTTCCTCAATTTTGCCGAGCAGCGCAACCGTGCCCTGAAGGAGGCCGAAGCCCGTGGCGCCGACTGGGTATTCTTCATCGACGCCGACGAGCGGGCGACGCCGGCGATGGGGCAAGAAATCCGGCAGAAGATAGGCCGCGAGGACGTGGCCGGCTGGTGGGTACCGCGCTACAACTACATTGTGGGGCACAGGATGCGCGGCGGGGGGTGGTATCCCGACGCGCAACTGCGCGTCCTCAAGGTCGGTCACGCCCATTACGACCCGGAACGTATCGTGCACGAAACAGTCGAGTTGGACGGCGAAGAAGGGACGCTGACAGAGCACCTCGTCCACTACAACTACGACTCGCTGGCCCAATTCAGGAAAAAACAGCGCCGTTATACGTCGTTCGAAGCCAACATCCTGCACGGCCGCGGCGTCCGGCCGCGTTTGCGAGCCTGTGTGACGATGCCGGTGCGTGAGTTTTGGCGCCGTTTTGTGTCTCTGCGCGGCTATCGTGACGGTTTGTTGGGGCTGCTGCTGTGCGGGCTTATGGGATGGTACACGTTCCGGACCTACCGGGAGCTGGCCCGCCTGTGGCGAAACGAGGCTTAGGCACCCGTCCGTTCAGCCTGACTGCATCGGGCCGGCCGTAGCCGGTAGGTGCCTCAACCGCCGGCCTCTCCGCGGTTGTCCTCTTCCGGGTCAAGCGCCCGGCGCAGTTCACGTTGCAGAAAATGGGTCTGCACGCCCATATCCACCACCGACCAGGGCAGTACCTGGTTCAGGTCGCGCTGGCCGAGATACTGTTGCGCCGACAGACCCTGCTTCTCGAGTGAGCGCCGCCACTCGCGCAGGTTGGGCTGTCGCATTCCGGCCAGCACCTCGGCCAGCCTCTCATCTCCGCGGGAAAGGATGGCCTCGACCGCCGCCCAATCCGGGCTGTCCGAGCGTACGGTCACCCCTGCCGGCTGCAACTGTTTTTCCAGTCGCTTGATGCGGTCGTTGATGACGGGTAAGGGGGTCATCGCCAGCCACTGGAAGGGCGTGTGGGGTTTGGGCACGTAAGGCGTGGCGGTGATGGTCAGGTTGCGCGGAAAGCGGCGGCGAGTCTCGAGGACGAGCTGGAGCATGGTCTCGAAGTCGTCCTCTGTTTCCGTCGGGTGACCAATCATAAAATACATTTTCAATTGCGGAAAACCGTATTCTGCAGCCGCCTCAACAGCCGACAAAATGTTTTCTTCCGATTGATTCTTGTTGATGATGGCCCGCAGTCGCTCCGAACCCGCCTCGGGGGCAATCGTCAGCGTGTGGGTGCCACTGCCGGCCAACGCTTTCAGCAGTGGCCGCGACAATGGATCCACCCGCAGCGAAGAGACGGCCAGCTTCATCCCTGCCCGCGTAAGCTCCTCGGCGATTGAATCGATCTGCGGATGGTCGCTGACCGCCGCGCTGACCAGCCCAACCTTGTTACGTTGGGCCCGAACGCTGCTTGCGACTGCCAGAATGGTCTCCAGGCTCATCACCCGCAAGGGCCGGTAACAGAAACCGGCCATACAAAAACGACAACCGCGCACGCAACCACGCCCGATCTCGATCAGACCCCGGTCGCCGAACTCAGTGTTGGGCGTGTAGATCTGGGTGACCGCCGGCTGCTCATTCAAGTCTTTGACCCAGCGACGCGATACGGGCTCAACGCTCACGCCGGGCACGTAGATGCCGGGGACGCCGGCCAGTTGCGCGAGACCCTGCTCGCGGGGCGCCATCAGGGCTTCCTCGAGCACGGGCAGCAAATCGGGCAATATCGATTCGGCTTCACCAATGGCAAAGGCATCGACCAGGGGGCCAAGCGGCGCAGGGTTTGTGTAGGCTGCCGGACCGCCGGCCAGAATGAGCGGCCAGGTCTCGTCGCGTTCCCGGCTGAACAGCGGTATCTCCGCCTGGCGCAACATCTGCACCAGGTAAAAGTAATCCAACTCGTAGGATACGGTCAACGCCAGAACGGCGAATTCTGCCAGCGGCCGTTGGCTTTCCAGGGAAAGCGGCGGGAAGGCGCCCCGTGGGGGGGAGCGGTAACCCCAGAAAACCCGCTCGCAGACTATGTCCGGCTCCTGGTTGAACAGGCGATAGAGTGTGTGCACGGCCAGGGTGCTCATGCCGACCTGGTACGAGTTGGGAAATACCAACCCGACCGGGATCTTTCCTCCCCAGTCTTTGCGGATAAGTCCCGTTTCGTCGTCCGTCAACTCTTTTGCCCTGGCGATATCTCGGTAAGAGTACTTCATAAATATGGATTATAGACTATGGCGGTACCGGCAGGCAAACACTTGCCGAAATGTGTAAAAAAGTGTAACATTTGCGATTACCGTTGCCTGCCGGCGCCCCCGGAGAGAACAGTCGCGACCGTCCGTGGGCCGGTATGCAGGCAGCGGCATCGAAGCCGAGCAAACGAGAACGAAGGTGGCACATTGAAACTGGCGCATCTACTGACCGAGTTGGCCCCGTTGGCGGTAGTCGGGGACGTGAGCGTTGACGTTCGCGGCCTGGTTTCCGACTCCCGGCAGGTGGCGCCCGGTGCGCTGTTTGCGGCCTACAAAGGGGTCAGCGTCGACGGCAATGATTTTATCGCCGACGCTGTCAACAGGGGGGCGGCCGCGATTGTCGGCGAGCGTCACCCGGCAGAGGTGGCGCCCCTGCTTCAGACCGGCGGGGACAGCCTGCCGTACATCCAGGTGGCCAATGGAAGGCAGGCGCTGGCCTGGCTCAGCGCTGCCTGGTATGGCTTTCCTGCCCGCCGGATGAGGATGGTGGGCATCACCGGTACAGACGGAAAAACAACCACAACTTCCCTACTGTATCACATCCTGCGGGCTGCCGGAGAAAAAGTGGCCATGATCAGTACAGTCAGCGCTGTGATCGCCAACCGTGAGGCCGATACCGGCCTGCACACCACAACGCCCGATTCAATTGACGTCCAGCGATTGCTGGCGGAAATGGTAGCGGCGGGAGTCGACACCTGTGTGCTGGAAGTCACCTCGCACGGGCTGGCCCAACACCGGGTCACCGGTTGCGAGTTCGACGTGGTGGCCGTCACCAACATCACCCACGAACACCTGGACATTCACGGCAGCCTGGAAGCCTACCGGGCGGCCAAGGCGTCGTTGTTTTCCGGACTGGCGACGAGCTACCGCAAGCCGGGTGTCTCCAAAGTGTCGGTGTTGAACCGTGACGACAGCTCGTATGCCTATTTGCAGAAATATGCCTCCGATCTCCAACTAAGCTACGGATTTGATCCATTGGCCGACGTCTCGGCCCGCGACGTGGTTGCCATAGGGGAATTGACCCATGTCGATGTTGTTTCGCCCCGGGGCGATTTTGATTTGCAGACACGGCTGTTCGGCCGTTTCAACGTCGCCAACATTTTGGCTGCCACCGCGGCCGCTTTGGGATTGGGCGTCGACACCCAGGCGATACGTACGGGCGTCAATGCATTTCCCGGTGTACCCGGCCGGCTGGAGTCAGTCGACCGAAGCCAACCTTTTACCGTCCTGGTGGATTTTGCCCACACGCCCAAATCGTTGGAGTCGGTCCTGCAGACCGTTCGCCAGCTGGCGCCGGACCGGCGGGTGATTCTTGCCTTCGGTTGCGCCGGATTGCGCGACGTGGAAAAACGGCCGCTGATGGGAGAGATTGCCAGCCGGTTGGCGGACCACGCCATTCTCACGGCAGAGGACCCACGGACAGAGGCGTTGGAGGACATTCTGGAGGCGATGGCCGCCGGCTGCCGCCAGGCGGGCGGCGTGGAAGGGCAGTCCTTCGAGCGAATCGCCGATCGCGGCGCAGCCCTGGCGCGGGCGATAGAGCTTGCCTCACCGGGCGACGTCGTCATTGCCTGTGGCAAAGGCCACGAACAAAGTATGTGTTTTGGGGCGGTGGAATACCCCTGGAATGACCGGGAGGCGTTGATCGCTATTCTGGAAGGGCGCTCACCTGGTAGATTGCCTACATCTGAGTAGAATTTGGCAGGTTTTTCCAGGAGGAAACCGGCTTGATTAAACACAAAAGGTATTGTAGAATATTATAGGGTATCGGGGGATTATCTGTGCACGGCTCAAGGAGGCACGACAATGGATATCATCAAAGTATCGTCCAGCTCGCGTTCAACAGCAGTTGCCGGTGCGATTGCAGGGGTGGTGCGAGAGCACGGACGGGCCGAGGTTCAGGCGATCGGAGCGGGAGCAGTCAACCAGTCCATGAAGGCGGTAGCCATTGCCAGGGGATATCTGGCCTTGGACGGAATCGATGTCATCAGTATTCCCTCGTTCACCGAGGTGGATATTGACGGCAAAGAGAGAACCGCAATTCGGATCGTTGTTGAACCACGCTGATCTTTTCGGATTGGCAACGTTTTTGGAAGCCGGGAGTGAGCATTACTTCCGGCGTTTCTTTTGTCTATGCCCGGACTGGTCCTGATTGGGCGACACGGTTAGCTCTTCGGGCGCTACTTCTACGGTCACCTCATTCTGCAGCTCAACGGTCACGGTCTCGCTCAGCACGTTTTGCGAAGTGACGATGCCTTTGCCGTGGGGTGTGTCGACAGAGGTGCCTACCCGCGGCATCCTTTGTTTTACCTTGGAATAGAGATCGTTCTCGTATTCCAGGCAACAGAGCAGCCGGCCACATAGCCCCGATATTTCGGTCGGCGTCAAGGGCAAATCCTGCTGCTTGGCCATTCGGATCGATACCGGATGGAACTCCGTCAACCAGGAAGCGCAGCACAGGTGGCGGCCGCACGGGCCATAGCCGCCCTGCAGTTTGGCTTCGTCGCGGGCACCGATCTGCTTCATTTCGATGCGGGTCTTGAAAGAGCGAGCCAAGACGCGCACCAATTCCCGGAAGTCGACCCTCTCCTCGGCCACAAATGAGAACAGCAACTTTTTCCCATCGAAGCTGTATTCGGCTTTGATGACCTTCATCGGCAGGTCCAATTCGGTCACCTTCTCACGGCATTTTTCGAGGGCGTTATCTTCCTTCTGGCGGAAGCTCTCCATAACGGCCAAATCCACCGGATTGGCACGGCGCAAAACGGGTTTGAGTTTACCCTTGATTTCGCTATCTTCGACGTCTTGAGGGAACGAGACAACCCAACCCAGCTCTTCTCCCTGCGACGTTTCGACGATAACCGGATCTCCCTCGGCCAGGTCGGAAAGGCCGCCGGGATCGAAGTAGTACATCTTAGATATCGGTTTGAATCTAACTCCAACTACTATAGGCATTTTCACACTCGTATTCTCTGTAAAACCGCGTCGCGCCGGTTGGCCGGCCTACCTCGTTTGACGGGGCAGGCTAAGCGTCAATACCTCCAAAGCGAGACGCAGGTTGGCATTCTGTTCCAGGCTGCGAGTTGTGTACCCGATTTGTTCCACAACTCGCTGTGCTTCTTGTAGTGTAACTTGATCCGCCTGATGGTGCAAGACGGCGGCTCTGTCAATGTTGGTGGTGACATCTTGCACACCGGCGACGAGGAGCAACAGGTCGTGCCACCAGCTTAACCAGTGGCGCAACGTGTCTCGGGCCACTTGCGGGTTCCTGGCAAGGCCGGCGGCGTAGGCCAGTCGATCCACCCGGGTTCTGGTTCCCAGATCAACCATGTCATCCAAAGCCGTTTCCCGGCGCTCCAGAAGCGTGCGGTCGGTCCGCGCGGTCACGGCCCACCCCAAGCGCCCCCCGGACAGATGGGATAGCAGGTCGGCCTCTTTGGTGTCGGCGTGCCAGACGTTGACCAATGCATCGCGCACCCTTTCGACCGGTAATGGGCGCAGCGACAGAAGCTGGCAGCGTGAGACGATGGTCGGCAACAGGATATCAGCCTCCGTGGCTGTCAAGATCAACACGACCTGGGGCGCAGGCTCCTCCAGGGTTTTCAACAGCGCGTTGGCTGCCTCGGGGGTGGCGCGTTCGAAGTCGCTCAGAATGGCCACTCTCCAGCGGCCTTCATAAGGCGTCAGCGCCAGTTGTTGCTGCAATTGGCGCACCTGGTCAATCTTGAGCGCTTCTTCGAGGTTGTCCATCAGGACGACGTCAGGGTGATTGCCGGAAAGAATCTTACGGCAGTTTTGGCATTGCCCGCACGGTTGTCCAGTTTCGCCGGTGCAGTTGATGGCCGCGGCGTAGTAGCGCGCCAGGGTGGTTTTGCCGACGTTCGGCAAACCGGTAAGCAACATGGCGTGAGGTACCTTGCCCGCCTGGAATCCATTCATCAAGAGCGTCACGGCCCACTCGTGGCCAACGACTTTCAGCATAGAATCAGTCTTCTCCTTGGCCGGCGCTTGTCTTTTCACCCGTACCGACCAGGTACATCGCCTGCCAGGGACGGTAGTGGCTGACGAAGGTGTCTTTGTGGACCACCGTGTCGCCTTCTTGGACCACTCGCTTGACCGTGACGTCGAGGCCTTCCTTTTCCCATTCTACCTGTTTGGTGGTGCCTTTGGGCAAACTCGGATCGTCCTCGTAAATCGGCTTGCCGGGAAGCGTCAGGTTCTCTTCGATGGGCTCGGCAACCTCAACGACCCGGTTGGTGGGGGGACCATAGAAGCGGAACGAGACCGTCCCGTCCTGGGCGTCAGTTTCCGTCTGTATCAGCAAATAGCCTTGGGTGTCGTTCCGAAAGCGAAAATCGACGTCCGGCACATAGATGGTGGCGTCCATGCCAGGGCCGCTTCCCGTCTCGTACCAGCTAACGCGATAGCCGTGGGCCCAGCGCTCGACGATGTCGAACCCGCCAAAGAGCGCCGCCCGAAAGGCGGTGGTCGAAACCTGGCACACACCGCCGCCGATGCCGACGTCCGTCCGATCTCCCCAGATGATGAGCGATTCCTCAAAGCCGTTTTCGGCCGTCACGTCGCCCAGGTAGTGGTTAAAGGAAAAGACGGCTCCTGGCGGCAAAACGATGCCCTGGAACTTGGCGGCTGCCACTTCGATGTTGTGGACCCGGGCGGCAGCCGAGCCCTTGAAATAGGTTGTGGCCTCGACAATCAGGTTGTCGAAGCCCATTGTGTCGCCGGCTTCCATCGGCACAGCCGGCTGGATCACGGCCAGGGGCAACTGCAGCCTGGCCTGTGGTTGCTCGAACAGGCCGCCGACCATCGCCATCGCCTGCGGCACGTCCAATTCGTAACCTACCCGGCTTTCCCGCAATACGCTCAACTCACCGGTGTCGGGGTCAATTTCGAACCGGGCATCGATCGGATCGCGTCGCACTTGCTCGGCAATCTTCGTCAAATAGGCTTCCCAACGGTCGTTTGTAGGTTTGACCAATATCTGCCCAATGCCCGCGTCGTCGATGCCTTCTTCCAGCACCAACATGTCGCGCAACTCGTCCGGC
The DNA here is from genome assembly GCA_964529945.1 of uncultured Anaerolineales bacterium. GTDB lineage: Bacteria > Chloroflexota > Anaerolineae > 4572-78 > NAK82 > CAZHBM01. Next base: position 25,350 of record CAZHBM010000003.1, read on the forward strand.
GTGAGCATAATTTCGACCACCACACCATCGACCGTCATCGACAGCGTCAGGGGACCGGCCAGGAGCGCCCGCAGCGTTTGCTGAGCACGCTCCGACTGGGTCACGGAAGGCGACGTCTGGGTGATCACCAGGCTGATCGGATCGCTGTGGCGACTGAGGACGTTTTCCTGAATCTTGCGCCGGGTTGCATCCACGTCGAGGGCCAGTCCGGTCTGCGGAGGCAGCACCTCGATGGACATATCCGGGTTGATGACCAGTCCTACGTTGCGGGCCGGCCGGTCGATTTGTTGCCCGATCTGGGCCAGAACGACGTTGGCCGGGCCGGAATCGAACTGAATCGACGTGCCCACGTAAGCTCCCTGGCGTAGCGCCTGTAACTGTTGCAGCAGGTTGGAGACGAAGTCCGCCCGCCGGCCGACGGCATATGCCTGGCTTGCCAGGCGGGTAGCATCCATAGATGCGCCTACCTCGGGGGCGGGGTAGGTCCACTCGGTGTTGCCATCGTAGAGTGTAATTGGAAAAGTAAGTTCCCTTTGTACCTGTTGGCCGATGGCGAATTCGGCCTGGGCCCTGGTCTTGCCGCCGACTTCGATCCCCAGGGCATAAACCCCCAGGTATATTCTGTCGGCAAACAGAATGTTGTAGACCAGGGCCGTCAACACGACAATCAGGGTCGTAGCCAGCAGGGTGAGCAAAAACCCGAACCCCAAGGGAGGCAAGGGGATGTGTCTACCGACCTGGTGCGTTCTCTTGACATTCACTCGCATATATCTGTATTCCCGTACACCTTCTATGGCACCGATCTCGGTTGGCTCGGGGTGGATGTGCTGGCGGCAGGAGTGTGATACAACCGGATGGATGGCCTTTGGGCCGGGCGCCACAGTTGCACAATTGTACCAAAACGGACCGCAAAAAACAAAAGGCCCGAAAAAACCGCGAGCGGCGCATAGTCCGATTAATCCAGAGACTAGACTTGCGTGAAGGTTGTGGGCGCGACAGCGTCTGTTTCCGGACGGTTGGTGACCCCCAAAGCCGCCTCGCGGAGGCCGTTTCATATATGATCCCTGAGTGCAAAAGGCTTTGACTTTTCAGCCGTGTTATGCTAGGATTCCTCTATAGAGGGGATAGGCAGCATCGATTTTTTCTAGCACTTATTGAGTTTTTCCTCTACATAGAGTTTCCCCTCTATTTATATCCTATTACGATACAAGTTGTAGCTCATAGCAGAATAACGTCATTCCCATTACAGCTTGGCTTCGGTGGCCGCCGGTCGCAGCCTGCTATCTTCTTGAAGTGCGGCAGTCTCGCTGCTGCTGCCTGGTTCGCACCGCGTTACCGTCGAGCCTGGCGGCGAAGACATGTCGGATAGCATTAGGAAGAGGGCTCATCCATCGTTTTTGTTTTATTGGCCAGCTTGGCCGGGCTTATCCATCTGTCAGGACCCATTTCGGTGTTTCATAGCCAGTGTCTTTTTATTAAAAGGACGTGCACTTATGAGTCTTGAATTTATTTTTCGTCTGGCAGGCATGGTCGTCTTGGCCGGTGTATGTTTTCAAATAGGCCTTTTTCTGGGAGGTTCCTGGAAAGATGTAAGAGTCATTTCCGCTCTGACCCTGGCGGGGGCAGCCCTGGGGCTGATTTTGACGCCCTACGTGACGATCCGGCCTTTTCTTTGGGCCATTCGACGGATCCGGGCGATGCCGGCCTCGCAACTGATTGCGGGTGTCGTCGGCCTGATCATCGGGTTGGCGATTGCGGCCCTTCTAACCCCGGCTTTGGCCAACCTGCCCACGCCTTTTGGAGATGTGATGCCCTTCGCCGCCAGCATCTTCTTCGGTTATCTGGGCGTAGCGGTGATGGTTATGCGCCACACCGACATCTTCAATTTCTTGAACACGCGCCTGGCGCGCGAGATCGGCTACCGGTCGGGCAAAGCACGCAACGAAAACGTCGTTCTGCTCGATACCAGCGTCATCATCGACGGACGTATTGCCGACATCAGCCGCACGGGCTTCATCGGCGAGACCATGGTGGTGCCGCGATTTGTGCTCAATGAGCTGCAACACATTGCCGATTCGTCCGATCCACTGCGCAGAAACCGCGGCCGGCGTGGCCTGGATATGCTAAACAAACTGCAGAAGGAATCGGTGGTGCCGATCCGCGTCAGCGACATGGATGTGGAAGAAGTCCGCGAGGTGGACGACAAGTTGGTGATGCTGGCCAAAAGGCTGCACTGCCCGATTGTCACCAATGATTATAACCTCAACCGCGTGGCCGAATTGCAGGGCGTGCCGGTGTTGAGTATCAATGAACTGACCAACGCCGTCAGGGCGATTTTCTTGCCCGGTGAAGATCTCGAGATTCGTATCATCCAGGAAGGAAAAGAACCCGGGCAGGGGGTCGGTTATCTGGATGACGGGACGATGGTCGTGGTGGAGAACGGCAAACGCTACATCAATCAAACGATCTTAACGACTGTCACCAAGGTCCTGCAGACTTCGGCCGGTCGAATGATCTTCGCCCAGCCTTCGTAGACTGTGAGGGGTATCGTGACACTGCAGGTTTACAATTATCTGTCCCGACAGAAAGAAATATTCCGCCCAATTGACGAAGGTTTTGTGGGAATGTACGTCTGTGGCCCGACGGTATACGGGCACGCCCACATCGGTCACGCAAAAGTTTACATAACGTTTGACATCATCCATCGCTATTTTGAGTATCTCGGGTTTCGCGTGCGTTACGTGCAAAATATTACCGACGTCGGCCACCTGACCGACGACGCAGATGCCGGAGAGGACAAGATCGGCCGCCAGGCGCGCAAAGAGCGCATCGAGCCGATGGAGGTGGTTGAGTACTACACGCGTTCCTACTTTGAAGACATGGACGCACTCAACGTTTTGCGGCCCGACATTTCCCCACGGGCCAGTGGGCACGTGTTGGAGCAGGTTGAATTGGCCGAACGGCTGATCGAAAAGGGGTACGCTTACGAAAGCAATGGATCCGTCTTCTTCTCGGTGACGGACTGGCCCGATTACGGCAAGCTATCGGGCCGCAGAATCGACGAGCTCGAGCAGAGCGGGCGGATGGAGACCAATCCGGACAAACGCGACCCGCGTGACTTCGCCGTATGGCGGGCGGCTTCGCCGGGCCATCTTATGCGCTGGAACAGCCCGTGGGGAGAGGGGTTCCCAGGCTGGCACGCCGAATGCTCGGTAATGTCGCGCAAATATTTGGGCTTGCCGTTCGATATTCACGGCGGCGGTTTGGAGAACATCTTCCCGCATAATGAGAGCGAAATCGCCCAGAGCGAGGCGGCCTATGGGACTGAGTTCGCCCGCTACTGGGTTCTGAACAACATGGTGACCGTCGACGGCGTCAAAATGGGGAAGAGCCTGGGCAATTTCACCACCATCAAGGACGCTTTGCAGCGTCATTCGGCGATGACGATCCGTTTCTTCATTCTTAGCAGCCACTACCGCTCCCCGACCGATTTCACCGAGGAGGCGCTCGAGGCTGCGCACAAGGGCTACGAACGGCTGGCGTCCACGATGGGGCTGGTCCGCCAGTGGTTGGAAAACGCCTCGCCGGAGGGAACATATGGCACCGACTTTTTGGATAGGATCGAGGTGCACAAGCAGCGGTTTGAAGCGGCAATGAATGATGATTTCAATACGCCGCAGGCACTGGCCGTCCTGTTTGACTTCAACAAAGAGGTCAACAGTCTGCTCAATAGCGGACAGGCAGTTTCAAAAGACGCCCTACAGGCGATACAGTCGGCTTATGACCGATTGGCCGGCGACGTCCTGGGGCTGGTAACGGAAGATGTGGCCACCGCCGAAAAGGACAATATCGAAGCCGACTTGATCGAAATACTGATCCAACTGCGCTCCGAGGCGCGGGCCAACCAGGATTGGGCTACCTCGGACGTCATCAGGGACAAGTTGAGTCAAATCGGTATCCAGTTGGAGGACAGGGCGGACGGGACAACCTGGCGGCGGGCGGAATGAGCGACCATATTTACGGCCGGCAACCGGTACGCGAATGCCTGCGGGCACGGCGGCGGCACATTCACCGGCTGCTTGTTGCCGAGGGCGTGAAGGAGCGCGGGGTCATACACGAGATCCTGGGCCTGGCGCACGGGCTGGGGGTGCCGCTCAGCCGTGTCTCCCGTGGAAGGCTGGCGCAAATCTCCGAAGCAAATCAGGGAGTGGCCCTGGAAGTTGGCAACTATCCTTATGCCACCTTGGAGGACATTTGGGCGCGCTGTCGTAAGCAGGAGGAAGCGCCTTTTCTGCTGGTTATGGACCACTTGCAGGACCCGCACAATCTGGGGTCGCTGATGCGCTCTGCCGAGGGAGCCGGGATGCACGGTGTCCTGATACCCAACAAACGGGCTGCCGAGGTGACGCCGGCGGTAGTCAGTGCGTCAAGCGGCGCCAGCGAACACATGTTGGTCGCCCAGGTTACCAACCTGGTAAGGACCTTTGAGGCCCTTAAGAGCAATGGGGTGTGGGTGGTAGGGCTGGACAGTGGTCCCGATTCTGTCTTGTACGAAACAGTGGATCTCAATTTGCCACTGGCTCTGGTTGTGGGTGCTGAAGGTGCCGGGTTGAGCCGGTTGGTGAGAGAAAGATGTGATTTGCTCATCCGGTTGCCAATGCGGGGCAAGATTGAGTCACTGAATGCTTCGGTGGCCGGCGGCATCGCAATCTATGCTGCACTGCGGGCACGTGCATTTTCTGGCAACTAATTTGACATTTGGGCTTCTTCTCGGTATACTGCTGGACGGTACTTGGCTGGACATTTATATATAGTATGCTACTCATGGGCGGGTACCCAAGTGGCCAAAGGGGGCTGACTGTAAATCAGCTGCGACGCGCTTCGGAGGTTCGAATCCTTCCCCGCCCATATTTGCTGCCAACTGCAGGTTGGTTTCGATACGTAACCTGAAGATGTATTATATGGCTTGCCCTCGTAGCTCAGTCGGTAGAGCACGTTCTTGGTAAGAACGGGGTCACCGGTTCAAATCCGGTCGAGGGCTTTTTGTGAGTTTGAGGGGACTTATTTTGTATTCGGGGCCCCGCATTTAAGCGGGTTAGCTTGCCATCCGGCTTAAGGAGGACAAACAGAATGGCGAAAGAGAAATTTGTGAGGGATAAACCGCATGTGAA
>CAZHBM010000004.1:0-26948 GCA_964529945.1 uncultured Anaerolineales bacterium
AGTGGAAAGCCTTCCACTCACAAGAAACGAAAACAGATTAAACCGTCCACCGACCAGGTGGCCATCTATCAAGAATATGGGACACTTCCCCCACCGTATCGACGGCTAACTGGATGAGCACGTGATGACCACGTTTTGCGGCACAGGCGCAGCCCCCTCAGCGGCTCCCAGTTCCCAGGCGCTGCAGGCCGTGGCCGTCCCGTTGACCACGCTGACGATCAGATAGACCGTGCCCGACCAAAAGGCTGCCAGGTCAGACGCCGACGGCACGGCAACGCCATCGGGATGCGAATGGTAGAAGCCGATGACTTCCAGGCCTCGACTCTCGGCCAGCTTATCGATGCGTGCAAATTCGTCCACGTCCATTTCGTACCGATTGGCACACCGGACAGCTATGTTTTTTCCACGCACCAGGGAATATACCCGCCGTGCCGGTTCCCGTTCACCAATCAGGAAGCCGAAGCACTCATCCGGGTAGGATTCCTGGGCATGATCCTTGATTTGGTTTAGCAGCACTTCGTCTATTTCCACCATTCTCGACCGCCCGGCTGTCTCAAGGGTTTCGCTGTTCGACCCTGAAGCCCAATAATAACACCATCGGCGACTAATCACTACCGGCTGGATTGTTGCCGGGCAGGAAAAGGTCGCTCTGAGATCGCTTGCGCGATTGCACACACTGGCGTACAATTCATGGATGTGCTTCATCGCTCCCACGCGTTTTCTCTGCGAGCCGGGAGCGACCACATCTGACCATCTACGGTCACTGCGATCTTATGAAAGGGCAATTCAACATGACAGTCACAAAGCAGACAGCACTTTCTTATCACGCAGATGGGCGGCCGGGAAAGATTGAAATCCTACCTACCAAACCCGTCAATAACCAACTCGATCTCTCCCTGGCCTACACCCCGGGCGTGGCGGTACCGGTACTGGAAATCGCCGACCAACCGGATGACGCCTATCGTTACACAGCTAAAGGCAACCTTGTAGCCGTCATCTCTAACGGAACTGCCATTCTTGGACTGGGAGATCGTGGCCCCCTGGCCTCCAAACCGGTGATGGAAGGCAAAGCGGTGCTGTTCAAACGCTTCGCCGACGTGGACGTCTTCGACATCGAGGTGGATACCAAAGATGTTGATGAGCTTGTCCAGGTAGTCGAAGCGATCGCCGGCACGTTTGGCGGCATTAATCTTGAGGACATCAAGGCGCCCGAGTGCTTTGCCATCGAAGATCGGCTGAAAGAGTCGCTCGATATCCCTGTCTTCCACGATGATCAGCACGGCACGGCCATCATCGCCACGGCCGGGTTGATCAACGCCGTCGAAATCGCCGGCAAATCGATGGCCGACGTTCGGATTGTTGTCAACGGCGCCGGCGCGGCTGCCATAGCGTGCGCCAAGATGTTCCTGTTGGCCGGAGCACGCCAAGAGAACGTCGTCATGCTCGACTCGCGCGGCGTCATTCATGCGGCACGTGCCGATGGGATGAACGCGCACAAGGCCCAGTTTGCCCAGGACACCGAGTTGCGCACCCTGGCCGATGCCCTTCGTGGGGCAGACGTATTCATGGGCCTGTCGGTGGCCAACGTGGTGACGCAGGATATGGTCCGGTCGATGGCCGACCATCCTATCGTCTTTGCCATGGCCAACCCTGATCCGGAGATTCCGTATGAGCTGGCCTGCCAGGCACGTTCAGACGTGATCATGGCCACGGGCCGCAGCGATTACCCCAACCAGGTCAATAACGTGCTCGGTTTTCCATCCATATTCCGCGGAGCGTTGGATGTGCACGCGCGCCAGATCAACGACGAAATGAAGCTGGCTGCTTGTTACGCATTGGCGTCGCTGGCGCGCGAGCCAATACCCGCCGAAGTACTCAAGGCGTACAAAGTCGATTGGCTTGAATTCGGACCGGAATACCTCATTCCGAAACCGATAGATCCGAGAGTGCTCCTTTGGGAGGCTCCGGCCGTGGCTGAAGCCGCCATGAGGTCGGGAGTCGCTCGCCGGAAGATCGACCTGTCCGCGTACCCGGCGCAACTGGAGTCTCGGTTGGCTCGCTTGCTTTCGCTTCTTTCTTGGTCCGACCCAACCTGAGGCGCTGTCGCAGCAGGTCACGTGGAGCACAATCGGACGTCTTATCCGGTTGTTTCTAATGAACAAAAGAAACCTTCGGACCTCTGATCGCTGCAATGAAGTAGCTCCATAGAGGTGTTTATCCCAACGAAGAGCCAGAAGACAGCTCTAACTCTCCCAGCACTTGGGCAGAGGTAGTTAGGATTACCTGAAATACGTGTTGCGGCCCAACAAGGGCGGCAGGTGGCTGCACGTGCCGGTCGGCAATACCCAAGAAGGTGGGGACAGCGTGCTGCCGGCGGTCTGTTGAATGTGCCAAGTCGCCACGAGGATCGCGCCGAGGGCGTGTGTTCGATTCGATGATGGATATCAGGAGGTGTGGAAATATGTCAGAACTGAAGATTGGCTTGGATGGCGTGTTGGTTGCGCGTACCCGAATGAGTAAGGTCCTTGGTCAGGAAGGTCGTCTGATCTATGGAGGATACGACATACGCGACATCGCCCAAAATGCCAGTTTTGAAGAACTGGCCTATCTGTTCTGGTACTGGAGACTGCCCAACAGCCGCGAACTCATACGCTTCTCGGATAGTTTGAAGATTCGCCGCAACGTCCCCTTCCACGTGCTGGAACTGATACGTTCCGCCCCCACAATCGAGGCACACCCTATGTCAGTGCTGCGTACCGCCGTTTCGGCGCTGGCCTTGGGTGACCCAGGCTCGAATGATATCAGCGGGGCCAGCAACTTGCGGCGAGCGGCCGATCTAACCGCAAAGATTCCCACCATTGTGGCTGCTCACGATCGCCGGCGCAAGGAACTGGAGATCCTTGGCCCGCGTGACGACCTTGATCACGCGTCCAACTTCCTGTATATGTTGAACGGCCGCGTTCCCAGTGAAATCGAGGCCCGGGCGCTCAACCTTTACCTGGTACTCCTGGCGGATCACGGCTTCAACGCGTCTACCTTCTCGGCCAGAGTCACGGCCGCTACCCAATCCGATATTTTCTCGGCTGTCACCAGCGCCATCGGGACTCTCAAAGGACCGGCCCACGGCGGCGCCACGGAAGCCACGATGAATCAATTCTTCGAAATCGGCAAGGTCGAGAACGTTGAGGATTGGTTCAAGGAGGCGCGGGAAGAGGGTAAACGTATGTATGGTATGGGGCACCGCGTATACAAAGCCGAGGATCCACGAGCGGCTCACCTGCGCCAAATGACCGCCAAACTGGCCGAACTGACCGACCCTACCTGGTACGAAATCGCCGTTAAATTGGAGCAGGTGGCGCGAAAAGACCCATATTTCGTCGACAGGCAGATTTTCGTCAACGTGGACTACTATTCGGCGCCGCTACTCTACGCCCTGGGTATCGATCCCGACCTGTTCACCAATCTGTTTGCCATGGCTCGCATTGTCGGCTGGACCGGCCATCTGATTGAGCAATATGCCGACAATCGGCTCATCAGGCCCAGAGCCGAATACATCGGCCCCGAAGGGTTGGGGTGGACTCCCATTGAAGAGCGGGACACCTGGGAACAGGGAACCGGTCCGGGAGCCGCCTGATCATACATCTTCTACATGTCAGCCACTGACAATAGTTATGCCCGGCCACAAGAATGACCGGGCATTTTCTATATCAAAAAAAGAAAGCAACGACAGGCGGTGTTTATTTCCGCCGCCACACAACCGCCCAGGCAATTTCCTGCAACGCCTGGCGGGCCTTCGAGTCGGGGAAGATTGCCAACGCGGCACAGGCTTTCTCGCAGTAATCACGCGCATCGCGCTGGGCCAGGCTGATGCCACTCGACGATTGCACCCAATGCAACAGCGCTTCGACTTCTTCCTCAGATGCCCCGTCGTCGATGCGGTCAACCGTCCGGCGCAAATCGGGGGGCATGCCATCGTTGGCTGCATAAATGAGGGGTAGCGTGATTTGCCTGCGCCGCAGGTCGCTTCCTACCGGCTTGCCCAATGTGCCCGAATCACCGACGTAGTCGAGCACATCGTCGGTAATCTGGAACGCCATACCCAGGTTGTGCCCGTATTCCCCGAGCGCCTCGACTTCAGCCGGTGTCGCTCCGCTCACCATACCGGCCGCCCTCAAACCTTCCTTGAACAGCACGGCCGTTTTGCCCGCAATCTTTTCGCGATATGCCGCCCTCGTCTCGTCCAACGGGCTAACGTCCTGGATCAGGCTGATTTCACCTTCGCAGATCTTGACCGAAGCACGCCCCAGGCACTCCAGGACGCGAATGTCCCCGGTTTCAGCAATCGCCGTTGCCGCCAGTGCGAACAGATAATCACCACCCACCACGGCCGCATCCCGGAACCATTTGTTGTGCACCGTCTCCAGGCCGCGCCGCCGTGGAGACTGATCGATGATATCATCGTGAACCAACGAGGCGGCGTGAATCAGTTCCGTCGCTGCCGCCACAGACCGGGCCCTGGCAGCGTCATAGTGGTCAAGCTTCGCCGCCGTCAAGATCAGCAGCGCCCGCAAGCGCTTGCCGCCGGCCGAAATTACGTGGCGCGCCGGCTGCGAAATGATTAGAACGGGCGACTGCACCAAACGCTGCATATAGTCATCTACCTGGGCCACATCTGCCTGCAATCCCAGCCTGTCGATAATCTCCGACACATCCACCGTCGCGACATCCGTCTCGACAGCCACAGTCTTCATTCCCATCTTCAACGCACTCCTATCGGTCTGAGGTCACTCCGCTTCGGCATCATAGAACTCAGTGACAATCGATTTCTCATATGGCAATTGTTCGTCGAGCAAGCCCTTGGATATCATCCATTCATTCACGTCCTGCCACTCCAATTCTGTTGGCAGCCGGCGGGTGGGATACTTCGGCACAACATAGGAATCCCGGATGCTGTCCGGAACTCGTCCCTTCTCCAGGAGCAACTCTCGATAGGCCTCCGGATTCTTATTCAGAGCCGCAACCGCTTCATCCCACGCCTTCAAGAAGCTGCGGACGGTCTCCGGACTGGAATCAACCATAGATTTGGCAAAAACGATGTTACTCTGCGAGTACTGGGGATATTGGCGATCATCAACGATCAGCGTGGCCCCGGAGGACATGGCCCCCAAAGCCAGCGGATCGGGCAGGGCAGCCGCCTTGATCTGCCCGGCCATAAGCTGCTCAAAGCGCACGGGAATGGCACTGACTTCAATGATGGCAATTTGCTCGGGTGCCAACCCCTCCCCCGTAAGCATCCGTTCCGTCAGATACTGTGCCACCGTGTTCTGGCTCAAACCAATTGGGACGTCAACTAGATCCTCGGGTTTTTCCAATCCGCTGCCGGGCGCTGCCAGTATCCGGAACATGGCCAAATCGGGATTCGATCCGAAGCCGGTCGCCACCACATCAATTTGGGGACCGTCACGGTTGAACAGGCCGACGGCCACCAGGTCGGTCCACATGCCGTCAATTTCGCCGGCCTGCATAAGTGCATCCCGTTCCTGGGCACCTTTTACCAGCACCAACTCTACATTGAGGCCTTCCTTTTCGAAGAAGCCCTCTTGTTCGGCCACGTACAAGGGCACTACCTCAAGAATCGGCAGTATCCCGAATTTGATATTGGTCTTTTCCGGTGCTGCCGGCTGCTGTGCCTTCGGAGCGCAAGCTGCCATCACAAACACCAGCACCACGCCCAACAATAATACCGCTCTTCGCTGCATAAGGCCGTGCCTCTTTCCTCGAATCGTCTGCGTTCAACTATTCATTTTACTAAACAACCCCGGTGATGTCCATAAGTCGCTCAGGCAAAAATGAGCCCAAAAGGCCCATTTATCATAGGTCTTATGGGCAAAGATAATTCCGGGCGCCATTTAGGATAGCAGGCCGCGGCGGTAGGCCTCACTCACCGCATGGCTCCGGTTACGCGCCTCCAGTTTGCGGTATAGGTTTGCCAGGTGATTTTTGACCGTCTTCTCGGCCATGTACAGCGTATCGGCAATCTCCAGCGTTGTTTTTCCGGCTGCAATCAACTCCAACACCTTCAGTTCGGTCGGGCTCAGGCCTCCGCGACCCGGCTCCTCCTGGGTCGCCCGCCGATAATCGTGAAGAACGTAGGCGGTCACGCTCGGATCCAGCCATCCTTTGCCGTCGTAGGCAGCGCGCACAGCCTCGGCAATCTGAGTCGCCTTGACGCTCTTGACGATATAGCCGGCGGCACCGGCCATCGCGGCCGCCTTCACGTCGGCCTCGTCATCCGATTCGGTCAAGACGACCACTTTCGCCTCCGGGTAGCGGTCCATAATTCCGCGCGTGGCTCGAATGCCGCCTTGGGGATCATTGCGCGGCATACGCAGATCCATCAGAATCACGTCGGGCGACAGTTTGGCAACCAGCGTCATTGCTTCCTCCGGCGACGCCGCCTCTCCCACCACTTCAATGTCGGCCTGGCGATCGAGCAGACGCCCCAGCAATTCCCGGTGTAACGCCACGTCGTCGGCAATCAATACACGGATAGGACTCATGTGGCGCCACCTCGGCGTGCCGGCAGGGGCAAACGCACGGTAATACGGGTTCCGCTGCCTACCACCGACACCGTTTCAATCTGTGCGCCCAATTCTTGGGCTCGTTCGCGCATCGTTTGTAGCCCCAGGCCCGGCGTGGGATGAGTCACCTGCTCCAGCGTGCTGAATCCTTTACCCTCGTCCTGGACCTGGACTCCCAACTCATCGTCCCTGTACCAAACGAAAATCGAGGCCCTGTCGGTTCCGGAGTGTTTCCAAACGTTTGTCAACGCTTCGTTGACAATGTAGCCCATATGCCGTATGGCGTCTACCGGAACATAGGCTTCAGCAGCCGGTAGTTCAAGGTCTACCTGCATACCGATATTTCGGCGAAACCGCTCCGCAATGCGCGTCAATTCTCCGGCCAACGTCAACTGAGCCGGGTCTTGACGCAAAGCGCGCACGATCCAACGGATGCCCTCGTGGACTTCGGCCGCCATCGTGATCACCCGCTGCAACTCTTCCTGCGTGCCCGGGACGTCTTCGCCCAACAGCAGGCTGGCATATTCAGCTCGCCTGCTCAGCGCCGAAAGCTGGCTCAACACACCGTCGTGGATATCGGTGGCAATCCGCCGCCGTTCCTCCTCGACAGCAGCCTGTTCCCGCAGAGCATTGGTACGATTCTGGCTGTACTGCCAGGCGATCATCATGGCTGCAAGCGCTGCCAACAGCCCGCCGGTCACCCAATAGCTGGCGGTACGCAGCACTACTTCGTCGATCTGGCGTTGCGCGATGATTACCGGCAGGGTATAGCCATCCAGGAAGAGCGACACGACGAAGCCAACACTGGAGATTGTCACCACGCCTATCAGTAGAAACGCCCGGCGGAATGGTTTCTCTGCGCTGGGCAGCGACAATGCCGTGGTTACCGAAGGAATCAGCGAATACAAAGAAAAGATGTTGCGGTAGCCGCCGCCGGCCAGGTTGATGATGATCAGCACAAACGCCGTGTCGAGCACCAAAAAAGGCTCCGACCGCAACCAATGATTGATCGGAAGAAACAACATCACCAACAATAAGATGGTATAAGCCGCCGTAACCACCCACAATTGTATGAGCCACCCGGCTTTGGCGGCAATCGCCGGATGCGGATAAAAGTTGAGCACTCCCAGCGCATAAAAAAGAGCGGCGACGCGAATCAGCATTGCCAGCCAGGCCAAACGGTAGCCTACCTGATCGGCAGTCATCGAGTGCCACATCGTTCGCAGTCTCCACTCGCTCATAAGCCTATTATAGCGCCAAACCACTTCAGCCCCCAATGCGGGTGCGTCCCATCTCCCAGGTAGACGGCTGTGGAAGTCAGTGGCCGGTTCCGTCTCCTTTATGTTTTTGTGGGTGGAAGGTCTTCCACCCACAAAAACATAAATCCACCTGGTTATATACGCTTCTTAGAACATTATGTGAGCGCCCCCCACCGACCTACCTGGGCAGCCACGCCTTGGCTGGGTCAAATTTACTTCGCAAAGGATTTGGCACATATGCCCCTAATGCCGGCACCCAATTCAAACATATTTCTGCAAATACGCAGATTCGTCCGCATATAGGGTTGACAAACGCTGGTGAATGTGATAGTATGCTTGCAACGTTTAAGTTTCAGAATGAAAAAAGATCAAAATACAGGTTTGGCTTTAATGCATATAATCCGCGTTGTTGTTGTCCTGATTAGCGAGCTCCTTCTTGGGAGCTATGCGACGTTGGGAGGATAACGACCGGACTTTTCGTTAGCTAAGCAAGGCAAGGCCTCCCACACAGGGGGGCCTTTTTAGTTTTGGCCGTGCTCAATACCTCTTAACCCGACATACCGCCAAAGGGCAAAGACGCCCGCCAGCCCGCTTCTGGCCGGGCGTCTGGCTTTATGTGGAGCAGAAGTGTTGGTCAACCATTCCCCAGAGGAGGAAGAAGAAATGCAAGAACGGAAAAGCGGTGCCCAGATAGTGTGGGAGAGCCTGCTCCACGAAGGAGTGGAAGTCGTCTTCGGCATTCCCGGAGGATCGACAATCCCCATCTACGACGCTCTGGCCAAGTATGACTACCCGATTCGCCACGTTCTGACCACGCACGAGCAGGGAGCCGCTCACATGGCGGATGGGTACGCCCGCGCGACGGGCAAAGTCGGCGTCTGCCTGGCGACATCCGGTCCCGGCGCGACCAATTTGGTGACCGGCCTGGCGACAGCCCACATGGACTCTTCGCCGGTCGTCGCCATCACCGGCCAGGTACCCACCAGTTTGCTGGGGCGCGATGCCTTTCAGGAAGCTGACGTTCACGGTGTCACCATGCCGGTCACGAAACACAACTACCTGGTAACCGACATTGCCGAACTGCCGGGCATACTCCGGGAAGCGTTTTTTATCGCCCGCACCGGCCGGCCCGGCCCCGTCCTGGTAGACATCTGCAAGGATGTGCAACAGGCGGAGATGGACTACGAGATTCCGGAGACGATGGATCTACCGGGCTACAACCCGGTCCTGACCGCGGCGCCCGAAGATGACTTGGAGCGGGCCGCGCACCTGTTGAATCACGCCGAAAAACCGGTGATCGTCGCCGGACACGGTGTTATGTTGGCGCGGGCCGAGACCGAGCTGCAGCGCTTGGCCGAAAAGGCCAATATCCCGGTTGCGTCCAGCCTGCTGGGCGTGGGAGCCATCCCCCAGACACATCCTCTGTCTATCGGTTGGGGAGGCATGCACGGCGAAGCCTACACTAACTACGCCATGCAAGAGAGCGACGTTATCCTGGTGGTCGGCGCTCGTCTGGACGACCGCTTGACCGGGGTCGTCAGTTCATTCGCCTCCAAAGCGCAGATCATTCACATCGACCTCGACCCGGCCGAAGTGGGCAAGAATTTGCGCATTGATACCCCCCTGGTTGGCGATGCGCTGTTGACGTTACGAGCGCTTCTGCCCCTGGTGGAGGCTAAAGAGCATCCCGCCTGGCTGGCTCAAATCCGCGATTGGCGAAACGACACCGACCAGCGCGACCTGTTGGCTCAAGAGACGGACGAACTGGTTCCACCCTTCATCGTCCGCGAGCTGTGGCACGTGACCAACGAAGGCGAGTGTACCATCGTGACCGACGTCGGCCAGCACCAAATGTGGGAAGCTCAGTATTTCCTGCATACCCGTCGTCGCAGCCTGATCACCTCGGGCGGGCTGGGTACGATGGGTTTCGGGCTTCCGGCTGCCATCGGCGCCCAAATGGGCATGCCCGACGAGTTGATCTGGGTGATTGCCGGCGACGGCGGCTTCCAGATGACGATGCCCGAGTTGTCGACCGTGGCGAAAGAAGGGTTGCCGCTCAAGATATGTATCTTCAACAACGGTCACCTGGGAATGGTCCGCCAGTGGCAGGAGCTCTTCCACAACCGGCGCTACGCCGGCACCCCGCTGCACAACCCGGATTTCGTCAAAATTGCCGACGCCTACGGCATTCCGGCCCTTATGGTGAACAACAAAGCGGACGTTGACGCAGCCTTGAAAAAGGCACAGGCCCACGATGGGCCCTTCTTGATTGAGTTCCAGGTCGCTCACTTCGCCAACGTTTTCCCAATGGTGGCGCCCGGAAAGAGTAACGTTGACATGATCCGCCGTCCGATTACGTTGAATGGCTCAGAAGACGACGAGGGGGAGATATGATGAAACACACAGTAGTCGCTTGGATGGAAGATAAACCAGGGGTGCTCACGCGCGTGGCCAGCCTGTTCCGACGCCGCAATTTCAACATCGAGAGTCTTACCGTTGGGCACAGCGAAACGCCCGGCATCAGCCGTATGACATTCGTGGTTGAGGGAGATGACCGCCAAATCCGGCAGGTCGAGACGCAGTTGTTCAAGCTCATCAACGTCACCGCTGTGCAGGATGTCAGCAACAAACCAACTGTCGTTCGTGAGCTGGCGCTGGTCAAGGTCAACGCCACTGCCGAAGAAAGAGCCGAAATTGTTTCGCTGGCCAGTATCTACCGTGCCAATATTGTTGATGTCGAAGAAGACTCGCTCATCATTCAGATCACCGGCCCCCAGGATCGCGTGGACTCGTTGATCAAGTTGCTTGGAGGGTTCGGGATCAAAGAGATCGTCCGTACGGGAAGCGTGGCTATGGTGCGTGGCAACGGGTATCCACCGGTCCAGCAACACAGCGGCGTTTCATAATTTCTTTTCTAACTCACTGCCTATAGGCAATCATTCCAGGAGGAAACTGATGCCCAACATTTATTACGACAAAGACGCTAACCCCGATCTGCTCAAGAACAAAAAAATCGCAGTCATCGGGTACGGCAGCCAGGGCCACGCTCACGCTCTGAATCTGCGCGATTCCGGTGCCGACGTGCGCGTCGGCCTCTACGAAGGCAGCAAATCCTGGCCGATCGCTGAAGCTGAAGGGCTCAAAGTGATGCCGGTCGCCGACGCCTGCGCCGAAGCCGACGTCATCATGATCCTGGTGCCGGATACCAAGCAGGCCAAAGTCTACAAGGAATCCATCGAGCCCAATTTGACCCCCGGCAAGACCCTGATGTTTGGCCATGGCTTCAACATCCGCTACAGCCAGATTGTGCCACCCGATTTTGTCGACGTCAGCATGGTGGCGCCCAAATCGCCCGGGCACCGCGTGCGCGAGCTGTACGTCGAGGGCGTCGGCACACCATGCCTGCTGGCCGTACAACAGGATGCCAGCGGCCAGGCCAAGGAATTCGGACTGGCCTATGCCTGGGGTTTGGGCGGCACCCGTGCCGGCGTCATCGAGACCACCTTTGCCGAGGAAACCGAAACCGATCTCTTCGGCGAACAGGCCGTGCTTTGCGGCGGGGTAAGCGCCCTGGTGGAGAACGCCTTCAACACGCTGGTCGAGG
Organism: uncultured Anaerolineales bacterium; assembly: GCA_964529945.1. Lineage (GTDB taxonomy): Bacteria > Chloroflexota > Anaerolineae > 4572-78 > NAK82 > CAZHBM01. Next base: position 11,445 of record CAZHBM010000004.1, read on the forward strand.
CCGGTTACCAGCCCGAAATCGCCTACTTTGAGTGCATGCACGAGCTCAAGTTGATCGTCGACCTGATGTATCAAGGCGGGCTGGGGTACATGCGCTACAGCGTCAGCGACACCGCCGAACACGGCGATTACACCGGCGGTCCCAAGATCATCACTGATGAGACACGGGCCACAATGAAGCGTATGCTGGCCGACATCCAGTCCGGTGCTTACGCCGAGGAATGGATCGAAGAGAATGCCAACGGTCGCAAGTGGTTCGATCAGCGACGAAAAGAAGCTCGCAATAGCAAGATTGAAGAAGTCGGCAAGCGACTGCGGCGTATGATGCCGTGGCTGAATCCCAAAGAGATTGACTGAAAGGAGGTTGATCGATGGATGACATTGGCTCTCGAGACATAGTGAAGGTGTTCGACACCACCCTCCGCGACGGGGAACAATCTCCCGGAGCGACCCTGACGGTTCACGAAAAATTGGAAATCGCCCGTCAGCTTTCGCGTCTCGGGGTCGACATCTGCGAAGCCGGCTTTCCCATTGCATCACCGGGGGATTTCGACGCGGTACAGCGTATCGCCGCCGAAATCGGGCCGCTGACAGATGGTCGTCGAACAGGTCAACCGATGGTTATCGCCGGTCTGGCACGTGCCAACCGCAAAGACATCTTGCGTGCTTATGAAGCAGTGAAGGCCGCTCCCCGGCACCGGATTCACACTTTCCTGGCCACCAGCGATATACACCTGGAGCACAAGCTAAAGATCGATCGTGAGACGTGCGTCGATCAGGTTATTGACGCCGTCTCCTACGCCCGCAGTCTCTGCGACGACGTCGAGTTCTCGCCGGAAGATGGCGGACGTTCCGATCCCCAGTTTTTGACGGTCGTCTTGGGCGAGGCGATCAAGGCCGGCGCCAACACCATCAACGTGCCGGACACCGTGGGTTACACGATGCCCGACGAGTTCGGCCGCCTGATCGCTTACCTGATCGAAAACACGCCCAATGCGGACCAGGCCGTATGGTCGGTCCACTGCCACAATGACCTGGGCTTGGCTACGGCCAACACGCTGGCTGGCATCACCAATGGGGCGCGCCAGATTGAGGTCACGATCAACGGCATTGGCGAGCGCGCCGGTAACACGTCGTTGGAGGAAGTGGTAATGGCGCTACACACGCGCCCGCAACACTTCACCCAAACCACCCACATCGACACCACCCAGTTGATGCGTACCAGTCGAATGGTCAGCGCCTACACCGGCATTCCGGTGCAGCCCAACAAGGCCGTCGTCGGCGCCAATGCCTTCGCGCACGAGGCCGGCATCCACCAAGACGGTATGCTCAAGAGCGCTCTGACCTACGAGATCATGCGCCCGGAGACGGTCGGCCTGGCCGAATCGAAACTGGTGTTGGGCAAGCATTCCGGCCGGCACGCCTTCCGCGTCCGGCTGGAAGAAATGGGCTACGACGACCTGTCTGAAGAGGAAATGAACCTGGCCTTTGATCGCTTCAAGCGCTGGGCCGACAAGAAGAAGGTCGTCACCGACGCTGACATCGAGGCCATCATCGCCGATGAAGTCTACCAGCCGCCCGAAACCTGGAAGCTGAAACACATCCAGGTCTTCTGCGGTGACAACAGCATGCCCACTGCCAGCGTCAGCCTGCAGGGCCCCGGCGATCAAATGTACGAAGATGCCGCGTTGGGCAACGGCCCGGTAGATGCCCTGTATCAGGCGATCAACCGCATCGTTGGCGTGCCCAACACGCTCAATGAGTTTAGCATCAAAGCTATCACCGAGGGAATGGACGCCGCCGGTGAAGTGACAATCCGTATCCAGCCCCACGAGGCTGATAGGGAAGAGATGGTTAATCTGCAGACCGGTGTCCCCTACGTTCGCACCTTCAGCGGCCACGGCGCCAGCCCCGACATCATCGTGGCCAGTGCCCGGGCTTACGTCAGCGCCCTGAACAAACTGTTGGCCTTTCGTGAAACCAGGAAGAAGTCGGCCAATGGACACGCCAAAGATTCACAGTGACGCGTCACTGTCAGGAGAACCAATGAACTCAGAACCGCGCACTATTTTTGAGAAGATATGGGACGACCACGTTGTGGTCGAATCTGAAGACAATCCAACGATCTTGTACGTCGATCTACATCTGGTACACGAAGTTACGTCGCCGCAGGCCTTCCAGGGCCTGCGCGACCGTGGCCTCCGGGTCCGCCGCCCCACACAAACCCTGGGCACGCTGGATCACAGCATTCCGACCACGCCGATCAGCGTCCCTATTAAAGATCAACTGGCCGCCCGCCAGATCGCCCAGATGGAAGCCAACTGCCGTGAATTCGGCATTCCGGTGCTCACGATGACCAGCCCACAACGGGGCATCGTTCACGTGATCGGCCCCGAGCTGGGCGTCTCGCAGCCCGGCATGACCATCGTTTGCGGTGATAGCCACACGTCGACTCACGGTGCCTTTGGGGCGTTGGCCTTCGGCATCGGCACCAGCGAGGTGGAACACGTTCTGGCAACCCAGTGCCTGTTGCAGCGTAAGCCCCTTACCTGCCAGGTGCGTATCGAAGGCCAGCTCAGTCGCGGGGTGACGGCCAAGGACGTCATCTTGGGCTTGATCGCCCAGATTGGCGTCGGCGGCGGTACAGGCTACGTCTTCGAATACACCGGTCCGGCCATCCGAGCCATGTCGATGGAAGAACGTATGACGGTCTGTAACATGAGTATCGAAGCCGGTGCCCGGGCCGGTTTGGTAGCGCCGGACGAAACGACTTTCGCCTATCTCAAGGGGCGTCCTCACGTACCGCAGGGTGCCGCCTGGAATCAGGCTGTAAGCCAATGGCGCCAACTGGCCACGGACGAAGGCGCCGTCTACGACCGCACCATCACCCTGGACGCAGCCAAGCTGGAGCCCATGATCACCTACGGGACCAACCCCGGTATGGGCATCGGCGTCACCGCGCCGGTCCCCGACCCGGATTCAATCGCGGACGTGAGCCAGCGCCAGGCAGTGCGCAAGGCACTGGCCTACATGGACCTGCAACCCGGAAAGAGCCTTGTGGGCCACCCCGTGGACGTCGTCTTCATCGGCAGTTGCACCAACTCGCGCATCTCCGATCTGCGCCAGGCGGCCCAGATGATGCAGGGACGCCGGGTGAAGGAAGGCGTGCGCGTGATGGTCGTCCCCGGCTCCCAACTGGTCAAGAATGAAGCCGAAGCGGAAGGTTTGGATCAAATCTTCCTCCGGGCCGGCGCCGAGTGGCGCGAACCCGGCTGTAGCATGTGTATCGCGATGAATGGCGATGAGTTGCGGCCCGGCCAATACGCGGTCAGCACCAGCAACCGCAACTTCGAGGGCCGCCAGGGGAAGGGCGGGAGAACGTTTTTGGCCAGCCCATTGACCGCCGCCGCCGCTGCCTTGACCGGCGTCATCACCGACGTTCGTACATTGGAGTAATCGTACTTATGAAACCTTTCACACTTTTGTCAAGTTCCATGGTCGCCATTCCGGTCGAAAACATAGACACCGACCAGATCATCCCGGCCCGCTTTTTAAAAACAACCAGCAAGACCGGCCTGGGGGAAAGTCTCTTTGCCGACTGGCGCTACCAGGCCGATGGCTCACCCGTATCCGACTTTCCGTTGAACCAACCAGAGGTCCAATCGGCTAAAATTCTGCTGGCCGGCGATAACTTCGGCTGCGGCTCCAGCCGCGAACACGCCCCGTGGGCGTTGACGGATTTCGGCTTTCGCGCCGTGGTCAGCACCTCTTTCGCCGACATCTTCCGCAACAACGCACTCAAAAACGGCCTACTGCCGGTTGTGGTCGACGAACAGACACACCAACAACTCTTCAGCCTGGTGGAAGAAGAACCCGATACCTCCATCACGATCAATCTGGAGGAGGAAACGTTGGTGCTTCCCGACGGGCGTCGCGTACACTTCCCCATCGATAGCTTCAGCAAGACCTGTCTGTTGGAAGGAGTTGATCAACTTGGCTACCTGCTCAAGCACGTAAGCGAAATTGCCAAGTATGAGAAGGCGCACCCTGCGCGTGTCAGCACTACCCAGCCGGAGATCCCAGCGTGAGGTCCGCCGGCTGTTCCAGGTTTGCCACTAACTGAAAGAGGTTTCGAAACAAAGGACGGCGCAAAATGAACCAAGTCTATCTTTACGATACGACCCTCAGAGATGGAACACAACGTGAAGGATTATCCCTCTCTCTGGAAGACAAACTCAAGATTGCCCAACGGCTGGATGAGTTTGGTATTCATTATATTGAAGGCGGCTGGCCCGGCTCCAACCCCAAAGATGCTGAGTTTTTCCGGCGTGTACGATCCTTGGGGCTCAAGCAAGCCAAAATTGCAGCCTTCGGTATGACGCGCCGCAAAAACAGCTCCGTGGAAGACGATCCCAACATCCGTATGCTGATCGAAGCCGAGACGCCGGTGATCACCTACGTGGGCAAGAGTTGGGACCTGCACGTCACCGAGGTCCTCGAGACCACACTCGACGAGAATCTGGCCATCATCGGGGAAAGCGTGGCGTATGCCAAGCAGCAAGGCCGCGAAGTGGTCTACGACGCCGAACATTTCTTCGACGGCTACAAGGCCAATCCCGACTACGCCATGGCGACGCTGAAAGCAGCCGCCGACAACGGCGCAGACACCCTCGTGCTGGCCGACACCAACGGCGGGTCGCTGCCATGGGAGGTGGAAGACATCTTCAAGACGGCCGCCGCCCGATTCGACACGCCGCTTGGCATCCATACCCACGACGACGGCGGCTGCGCCCTGGCCAATTCGCTGGTAGCCGTTCGTGCCGGCGGTGTCCAGGTGCAGGGTACCATCAACGGCTACGGTGAGCGGGTGGCTAACGCCGACCTCATCACCATCATCCCCAGTCTGCAACTTAAGATGGGCATTCCCGTTGTTCCCGATGAAAGCCTGGCCCAACTCACCCAACTGTCACGCTACGTGGCTGAAGTAGCCAACCTGGCTCACGACGACCACCACCCCTACGTGGGCGCTTCCGCATTCTCCCACAAGGGCGGCATGCACGTGGCGGCGATGCTCAAGACCGAGGCCAGCTACCAGCACATCGATCCGACCAAGATAGGCAACCGACGCCGCAGCGTCGTCTCCGAGTTGTCCGGGCGCGGCAACGTGCTCGAGAAGGCAGAAAGTCTCGGTCTCGAAGTCGACGGGGAGCAGACGCGCGAGGTATTGGAGCAGGTCAAGAATCTGGAGGCCAAAGGTTTCACTTTCGAGGGCGCCGAGGCCTCTTTTGAGTTGATGTTGCGCCGCTCGCAGCCCAGCTACGTACCGCCTTTCGAGCTGATCGATTTCACCGTACTGGTCGAACGCCGGCGCGGCAGAGGCCTTTTGGCCGAGGCCACCGTCAAGGTGCGGGTCGGCCCGCGCATTATGCATACCGTGGCCGACGGCAACGGTCCGGTCAACGCCCTGGACGGCGCTTTGCGCAAGGCGCTGGTCGGCGTCTATCCCGGCCTGTCGGTTGTCAAACTGGCCGACTACAAGGTGCGTATCCTGGATAGTGACACGGCCACCGCAGCCACAACGCGCGTCTTGATTGACACCACCGACGGCTTCTCGCGCTGGAGCACCGTCGGCGCCAGCGCTAACATCATTGAGGCCAGTTGGCGCGCCCTGGCCGACAGTATGGAATACGCCCTGCTCAAGGAAGGAGACAGGAGGTAATACACTGTGCATCCCTCTGCCCAGAAGGTCGCCGACGCCGCTGCCGAGTTGGGCTTGAGCATCGAGGTAGTCGAATTCGACCAGACGACCCGTACCGCGCCCGACGCAGCCAACGCCATCGGCTGCCAGGTGGCCCAAATCGTCAAGAGCTTGCTCTTTGTCGCCGATGGTCAGCCGGTCATCACCCTGGTTTCGGGTGCCAACCGTCTGGATGAACGCAAACTGGCAAGCGTCCGCGGCTGTGGCCGCAAAAAGATCAAGCGGCCCGACGCCGACACGACCAAGGCCATCACCGGCTACTCTATCGGCGGCGTTCCGCCCTTCGGCCACGTCCAGCCCCTGCCGGTGTACGTGGACTCGGACTTTTCGCAGTTTGACGTCATCTGGGCCGCCGCCGGCACACCTTTTTCCGTCTTTGCCATCAGCCCCCAGGACCTGATCAACGTCACCCAGGGGCAGGTCATCGACCTGAAAGTCGACTCGTAATAGTAAGCCAACACGGAGATAACTATGCACTTCAACATTACCGTTCTGCCCGGGGACGGCATCGGTCCCGAGATCGTCGCCGAAGCCGAGCGGGTACTGACCGCCGTGGCCGATCGCTTCGGCCACCATTTCACCTTCGACCGCCAGCTCATAGGCGGCATCGCCATTGACGAAACCGGCAACCCTCTGCCGGACGAAACGTTGGATGCCTGCCGGCGCAGCGACGCCGTGTTGCTCGGTGCGGTCGGCGGGCCGAAATGGAGCGATCCGCGCGCCGCAGTGCGCCCCGAGCAGGGGTTGCTCAAGATTCGCAAAGAGCTCGGCCTGTACGCCAACCTGCGCCCGGTGAAGCTGTTTCCACCGTTGGCCGACGCAAGCCCATTGCGGCCCGAAGTGGTGACCGGCACGGATATGGTCATCGTGCGCGAGCTGACCGGCGGGCTGTATTTCGGCCAGCCGCAAGGCCGTGAAGGGACGGCCGGCGACCGCAGCGCGGTCGACACCCTGCGTTACACCGAAGGCGAGATCGAACGATTGATGCGCACCGCCTTTGACCTGGCCCGCACCCGCCGGCGCAAGCTGACTTCGGTCGACAAGGCCAACGTGTTGGCCTCTTCCCGCCTGTGGCGCGAGGTCGCTCACGAAGTTGCCAAAGATTATCCGGACGTGGCCTACGAGGATATCCTGGTCGACGCCTGCGCTATGTTCCTCATCCGTCGCCCGGCCGACTTCGACGTGATCGCCACCGAGAACTTGTTCGGCGACATCCTGTCGGACGAGGCTTCGATGCTGACCGGATCACTGGGCATGCTGCCCTCGGCCTCGCTGGGCGCCCAACGGCCGGGCCTGTTTGAACCGATTCACGGGTCGGCGCCCGACATCGCCGGTCGAGGCATCGCCAATCCACTGGCGACCGTGTTGAGCGCGGCCATGCTGCTGAATGCCGGCCTGGGGTTGGCCGACGAGGCCGCTGTGGTCGAGCAAGCCGTCGAAAGTGTCCTGGTCGCCGGCCACCGCACCGCCGATTTGGCAAGCCGAGGGCAGCCGTCTCTGGGCACACGCGAGATCGGCGACTTGGTAGTCGCCGCGATTTCGGATTAAACTAGTCTAATAGCCAGCGCGCCAATCACAACACAAGGAGAGTCCGCATGCGCAGCGACCTGATAAAAAAAGGATTTGAACGCGCCCCGCACCGCAGTCTGCTCAAAGCAACCGGCGTCACCGATGCCGATATGGGCAAGCCGTTCATCGCCATCGCCAACAGTTACACCGACATCGTCCCCGGTCACGTCCACCTGAACAAATTTGGGGAAGTCGTGCGCCAGGCCGTGCGGGCAGCCGGCGGGGTGCCCTTCATGTTCAATACCATCGCCGTTGACGACGGCATTGCAATGGGGCACCTGGGCATGAAATATAGCCTCCCCAGCCGCGATCTGATCGCCGACAGTGTCGAGACCATGATTAAAGCCCACCGTTTCGACGCCATGGTCTGTATCCCTAACTGCGACAAGATCGTGCCCGGAATGCTCATGGCGGCTATGCGCTGCAACATCCCGACGATTTTTATCAGCGGCGGCCCGATGGCCGCCGGCCGCACCGAGGACGGTTCCCCGGTTGACCTGATCAGCATTTTTCAGGCGGTTGGTGCCTACCAGGCCGGCACAATCTCCGAAGAGGAGCTCACCAAGCTCGAGGGCCTGGGTTGCCCCACCTGTGGATCCTGTTCGGGGCTGTTCACGGCCAACAGCATGAACTGCCTGTGCGAAGTTCTCGGCATGGCCCTGCCCGGAAACGGCACCATCCTGGCAGTCGATCCGCGCCGGGAAACACTGGCCCGGGCAGCCGCCGCCCAGATTATGGACCTGCTGGAAATGGACCTCAAACCGCGCGACATTCTAACCCAAGACGCTATCGACGACGCCTTTGCTCTCGACATGGCTATGGGCGGCAGTACCAACACCGTCCTGCACACCATCGCCATCGCTCACGAGGCCGGCATCGACTATCCGCTCGAGCGCATCAACGATCTCAGCGCCCGGGTGCCGACTTTGTGCAAGGTCAGCCCGTCGTCAGCGTATCACATGGAGGACGTCGACCGGGCCGGCGGCATCAGCGCTATCCTGTGGGAACTGAACAAAAAACCGGGCATCCTGCACCTCGACCGGTTTACGGTAACCGGCCAGACTCTGGGCGAAAACATCGCCGATGCCGATAGCCAGGACACAGGCTGCATTCGCACCCTGGACAATCCTTACAGCCAGACCGGCGGGCTGACCATCCTGTTTGGCAATATTGCTCGCGAGGGAGCTGTGGTTAAGACGGCCGGCGTGTTGCCCGAAATGTTGCGTCACAGCGGCCCGGCCCGGGTGTACGAGAGCCACGACGAAGCCAATGTCGGCATCCTGAATAGAGAGGTGCAACCGGGTGAAGTGGTCGTCATCCGCAATGAAGGCCCGCGTGGCGGCCCCGGCATGCAGGAGATGCTGGCCCCCACCAGCAACATCACCGGCATGGGCCTCGAATCGTCGGTGGCGCTTATCACCGATGGGCGTTTCTCAGGCGGCACCCGCGGGGCCTGCATCGGTCACGTCAGCCCGGAAGCGGCGGCCGGCGGCGAGATAGGACTACTGAAAACCGGCGACATCATCGAGATCGACATCCCGGCCGGGAAACTGAACGTGGCCCTTTCCGAGACCGAATTGCAGGCTCGCCGTGCCACATTCACGCCCGGCGCGAAGCCGGAACTCACCGGTTGGCTGCGGCGTTACGCCGCAATGGCCACCAGCGCCAGTCGCGGGGCGATTCTTGATTTGCCCGACAACAAAAGTTGACACGTCAGACCATATGTGCTAGAATCAAGTCACAAAGGGGATGACAGGTTTCGACAGGGAAGGGTAGGTACGGACTGCAAGCCGAGAAGCCTGACCTCGTAAAATCGGGCAAAAACTATAAGTGCCGAAAAAGTACCTGCTTTTAACGCACGTTCCTTCAACGCACTTCCGCTCGCTGCGTAAGTCGACGAAGGAAACTGCATGACCACCTGAGCGTGGTCACGTCCTCCGTCCTCCGGCTTCGGGAGGAGACGACAGGGCGACATACATCTCGGAGTGCGGCGCGTGGACACCAATAGACGCGCCAAAGGGGGTGAGAGCCCCACCATTGGCTGGCTCCTGGCCGACTCGGTCGGCGGACAAGGTCAGAAGCGAGACAAACGACGCCGACTACGCTTGTAGACGTTCGTGTTGAACTTCTTTGGACCCGGGTTCGATTCCCGGCATCTCCACCTTACGGCATAGACCGGCAGACTAACGTTAGTCTGCCGGTTCTTCTGTCTCCTTGAATCACCTTGCACTTCCCCCGGGTGCCCGGCCGCGAAATTGGCCTTCTTGTTCACGCTTCACCGCTTTCCATTTCGAGATTTGGACCGCGTCGTGGTACAATACGATTGGATTTGTGGAAACTCACCCGGCGTTTTCCTGGAGGCAACGTAGCTCATGCGATTCTTTAACCGGTTTTTGCGCCCCTTCGTCGAGAGAATCCGCCGCAACCACGGTCTTGAACACGCGACCATTCACGTCTTGACCCAGCGTAACCCCTACCTCTCCCTGGTCGGTTACAGCGATTGGCGCGGCTTCTCCATCTACGGCCAGGTCGAGACCGAACAATTGCAGCAGGCGGTCCAGGAGGCGCTGGCCCGTCTGCGTGCCGGCGAGCGCCATCTGGCCATTCACCATCGTTGTGGCACCGTGTTGGCCACCACAGGCATCCTAAGTGGTCTGGCAGCCTTCCTGGTGATGGGCCTGAGCCCCTCGAAATCACGCTTTCGTTGGTCCAGCCTGCCCGATGCACTGACCGCGGCCACCGCAGCGGTGGTGTTGGCGCAGCCGATCGGCCTGTTGCTGCAACAACACGTCACGACCACCGGCGACGTCGGCAATCTGAAGATCGGCCGCATCTACCGTGAAGACCGAACGTCGGTCCCCTTGCATCGGATTGAGACGCGCTGACTATGTTCTACATTTTTCATGGCGACGACGAACTGACCAGGACCGAACAACTGGCCGAAATGCGCGCCCAGATGGGCGATCCTGCCATGGCCGACCTCAACACCACCTACCTGGAAGGCGCCGCCCTGACAATGGCACAGCTACACGAAGCCTGCGATGCACTTCCGCTCTTCTCCGAGCGCCGGGTAGTCATCGTGACCAACTTCTTGGGACGCTTCAACGACGGAGGCAAATCGCAGGCCGGCAAAGATATGCTCGAGGCCCTACTGGATTACCTGCCTGACCTTTCCGACAGCCTGCGCCTTTTCTTCGTCGAAGACAGTGTATTGCCGCAAACTCATCCCGTCGTCAAGCTGGCGCAAAAACACAAGGAGGGCTTCGTCCAGGTTTTCACAACCCCTCATCGCAAGGAGTTGAGCCACTGGGTCATTCAACGGGTCAAACATCGGGGCGGGTTGATTGAAGGCCCCGCGGCTGTGGCCCTGGCCGAGGCGGTCGGAGAGAACTTGCGCCTGCTGGATTCGGAGATAGAGAAACTCATTACCTACGTCGGCGGCAGCGCCCCCATGATCACCCTGGCTCACGTCGATCTTCTCGTACCCTACACGGGCGAGTCCAACGTCTTCGTAATGGTCGACGCCATCGGCAAGCGTGACGCAAAAACGGCATTGCGCATGTTGCACAAGCTGCTGGAAGACAGGCAGGAGCCGATGGCCCTGTTTGGGATGATCACACGTCAAATCCGCATTCTCATCCAGGTCAAAGATATGTCGGCCGATGGGCTGGCAGCATCGACTATCGCCAGCCGGGCCGGCCTTCATCCTTACGTGGCCGAAAAGGCCCAGAAACAGGCCATGAACTTCTCCATGCGGCAGCTCGAGACAATGTACGTTCAGTTGTTCAATACCGATCTGGCCATCAAGACGGGCAAAATAACGCCCCTGCTGGCATTGGACACGTTGGTTGCGGTTCTGTGCGGTCCGCCCGACCAGACGCGTTAGGCAGCCACCATCTCATCCCTGATCTCTAACGCCAAGCTTTGCCCTATCAGCAGAGACTTAAGGAGGTTAGGATTCCGATGATCCCCAGAGTGATGCATCAGTTTCTTCACGATGTTCTGCCGGAACAGACCTGGCAGAATCGACTCAAGAAACGCGGCGGCGGCGCATTTATGGAGTTTGGACCATTGGACGTGGAAAGATTGCACCGTATGGGCATTGAGGTCGACCGGCTGGGACCCCAGCTGGTGGTATGTATGTGGGATACGGAGAGCCCCCTGGAAATCGGCGGCTACCTGGTGGTCGACAATCTGGCAATGGGTCGTCCCTCGATGGGCGGCATCCGTATGCTGCCCGACCTGACGCCGGCCGCCGTCTACAATCTGGCCCGTGGCATGACCCTCAAAAACGCCGCAGCCGATCTGCCGTACGGCGGCGGCAAGAGCGGCATCGTGTCCGGCAACATCAGTTCCCTGCAGGAGCGGACTCAGGTCATCCGCGGTTTCGCCCACCTCATCCGCGAGTACCAGGACATCTACCTGCCCGGTCCGGACGTGGGCACCGACGACGCCGACATGAAAACCATCGCCATCGAAAACGGTCTCGACTGTGCTCTATCCAAGCCGGCCGATATGGGTGGCAGCCGCATCGACCTGCTGGGTGCGGCCGCCGCCGGTGTGGTCATCGCCATCGACACATTGCTGGAGGAGATCACCCGGCTGACAGTGCTTCCCCAGTTTGCCAACCTCTCCGTTCCTTCCCGGGAGGATCTGACTTTGTTGATTCAGGGGTTTGGCGCCGTCGGCGCCAACGTGGCGCGAATTTTGACCGGGGGACACCCGCATTGGCAGGATCTCGGCCTGCCACCCCATCCGAAAATTACCGGGGTCAGCGACGCCCAGGGATACCTTTTTTGTGAGGCCGGCCTGCCGATACGGGAGTTGCTCAAACAGCAGGCTGAGACAAGCTTCGTCACCTTCCCCTACTTCGAACGGCATCTCAGCCGCGATCACGTTCGCCGCCGGCAGATCAAGTACGCCAGTGCCTGCGATGACCTGCTGCGCGAATCGGCCTTCTGCCTGGTTCCGGCTGCGCCGGTGGCCCACTACCTGGACGTGGACGGAAGTACCGGCCCATCAATGACCACCGACCGGATGGGCCGTTGGGCTATGATTGTCGAGGGGGCCAACACGTACTCGCCTGATCCGGGAAGAAAGGCCGCCCGGGCGCGGATGGAGAGAGCGGTTTACTGGCAGGCCGGCGTATTGATCGCCACCGATTATCTCGTCAATTCGGGCGGGGTCATCTTCGCCGCCCAGGAGCGCTTGATCAAAACGCCCGACCACTTGGGCATCCCCGAAACCACGTTCGGCGACGCGGAGGCGGTGGAACGCTGGTTGGTGGATCGCCAGGAGGAATTTGCCGCCCTGGCCGAACAGAGACGCCTGGCCGGGCAGACCCAGTGCCAACAGGTAGTCCGCCGCAATATGACTGAGTTGATCGATCGGCTGGTAGCCGACCCGGACCTGCTGCCCTGCGAAGCCGCCGAACTGATCAGCATCGGCCGCATCGCCTGCAGCGAGAGCTACCGCACCGCAGCTGATGTGCTGGAACCACTGCCAGTCATCGCGGCCGACCAAACGGTGGGACAGGCTGCCCAAATGCTCATCGAGCACAAGAGCGACATGCTGGCCGTCGTCGCCGACGACGACATTCTGGTGGGCATCATCACTGATTGGGACGTTACCAGGGCTTCGGCCCGCCGCCAGCCGCAAGACATGCCACTGGCCGAGATTATGACCCGCCACGTGATCACCGCCGGCCCGAGCGATAGTATCCTCGACGTGGTGCACAAGCTGGAGTATCATGAAATTTCCGCGATGCCCGTCGTCGACCAGGGCCGCGTGTTGGGGGCCATCAGCGGTGACATGTTGGCGCGCAAGACGCTGTTCCGGCTGCTGCAAACCCAGGAGTCTGACGCACAGCCGGCGATTGCTGGCCAGTAATCCGTTGGGAGGTGATCTGTGAATCGACAGGTTCTGTTCGAAACGCGCACGTCACAAGGCAAAGTAATCCGCGTCGTCCAGGGTGACCTGACCGCCGAAAATGTGGACGCCATCGTAAATGCAGCCAACGAACGTCTGGCCCACGGCGGCGGCGTCGCCGGCGCCATCGTCCGCCGTGGCGGCCGGGTCATTCAGGAGGAGAGCAATCAGTGGGTACGCGAGCACGGCAGAGTGACCACCGGCATGGCGGTCATCACCGGTGCAGGTACGTTGCCGGCGCGCTACGTAATTCACGCCGTGGGTCCCGTGTGGGGCAGCGGCGAGGAGGAAGCCAAACTATCCAGCGCCGTTCGTGAGGCGCTGCAAGTGGCAGAGACCAACCGTCTGAGCTCCATTTCGCTGCCCGCCATCTCTTCAGGCATTTTTGGCTTTCCCAAGCAGCTTTGCGCTCAGGTTATCCTGCGAACCGTGGAGCAGTATCTATCCGAACACCCCGACGGATCTTTGCAGGAGGTTAACCTGGTCAACATCGACGACGAAACCGCCGCCGTTTTCCAGCGTGAAGCACAACGCCGTTTCGAGACCTGAGAGGTTCGCCGGGCGGCGCAACTCAAATATTAAGACGCACACCAACTACGATTGGCGATCCACAAGGAGAGAAAGATGGCACAACGCTTTGAACACTGCCGCATGGTTGGCAATCGAATTGAATACCTGGGCCGAGCCGGTCTTTTCGAGGATAAACAGGACCGGACGGGTGGCGAACACCGGGGTTGGGATTTCCTGGAAAAAGAAGGCTGGGAACTGGTCGCTGTGGCGTCGGACGGCAAAGGCGAACACGTCCCCTATTTCAAACGCCCTATCCGCCTCTAAGCGAGACCGGTCCCGTGGACAGGCAGTAGTTCGCTGCTCTTCAGTCTTCCGGCGCCAGTAACGCGACGCCGCCGGGGTGTATGGCCAGCGTTTGCTGCTGTGAAGGGGTGACGTTCAACGGCACGACTGCCGGCAGGTCAAAAAACAGCGTCGGGCCTGTCTGTGGTTGGAAGGCCACCCGGTAACGTCCGCCACGAAAAGAACGCACCTGCAAGGTGCCACGCAAGCGCGTGTGGCCGGCCGGAATGCAGTCGTTTCCGGCCGGGTCACCGTCCACCACCAGTTGGGCCGCCTCCGGACGTATCAGCACCCGGCAGGCATCTCCCGGCCGGTAGGCCTGCGTGTCGGTGCGGATCGCCCCCCAATCGGACACCACCTGCCCGTCTCGGGTTACCTGACCCCGGCCCAGGTTGGTCATTCCCAGAAAATGGGCCACAAAGGCGTTGGCCGGTTGCCGGTACAGGCTTTGCGACACGCCGACCTGTTCGATCCGCCCGGCGTTCATAATGATCGCCCGGTCGGCCACCGAAAAAGCCTCGATCTGGTCGTGAGTGACGTAAAGGGTCGTCACTTTTACCTCGCGCAGGATGTCGCGCACCTCAATCATCAGCCGTTCGCGTGTGGCCCGGTCCAGTGAACCCAGCGGCTCGTCGAGCATCAGCAATCGGGGGCTGGGCGCCAGGCTCCTGGCCAACGCCACCCGCTGGGCTTCGCCGCCCGAGAGTTCGCTCACGTTGCGCTGCTCGAAGCCGCGCAGCCCGACCAGAAACAGCATCTCGTGCACGCGGGTTTCGACGTCATCCCCTGAAGAACCGCTGCCGCCCGGCTGCATACGCAACCCAAAAGCGACGTTGTCGAACACATTCTTGTGTGGAAACAGGGCATAATCCTGGAACATCAAGCCAAAATTGCGCCGATATGGCGCCACGTCCTTTATGTCCCGGCCTTCAAACAACACCAGCCCGGCATCCGGCGTTTCCAGGCCGGCAACGATACGCAACAGCGTCGTCTTCCCGCAGCCTGACGGCCCCAGCAGGCAGACGATCTCGCCCGGCCGGGCAGAAAAGGACACGCCGCCCAAAGCCTGTTTGCCCGCAAAGCTCTTGGTGATGGCGCGCACTTCCAGCAATGGTTCCATTTTCTGGTTCAAGGAACTACTCTCCACCCGTTTCCACCGGCTCCAGGTCTGGCTTTTCACAAGGTATGTCCGGTCCTGTGCCGGATAACCACGTGAGTCGGCGGACGGTATTATCTCCTTCTTGTACAGCTAAGCCCCGGTCGGTCAAGTTCTTCCAACAAAAGTATTTGCGGCAACACCTATCGCGACCCCAAATGGTCGACAGGCCCTTGAGGGCCTATAATGATCGTGTAAGTGTGGCCGGCAACCAATCACTGGCACAATACTCGACAAGGCCT
>CAZHBM010000004.1:26958-28911 GCA_964529945.1 uncultured Anaerolineales bacterium
GCGCACGCCGGCCTCGCGGGTATAGCGCTGGATAATACCCGACAAGGCCTTTTTTGGCAAAGCTGACGGGAAGGAAGGGCCTCTATGTCCAAAATCGACGAGTACCGCACGCTGTTGCGCACGCGGCCGGATTGGGATCAGTTGCTTCTGGATCTGTCCGGCCTGCCCGGTCCCCGCGGCAACCTGGAGTTGGCTCAGGCGGTAGCCGACGAAGGAAACAGGCAGCTCTTCTACCGCTATCTGGACTTCACGCCCGAAAAGGCACCCACCGGCACACAAGAGGAGTACCTGGCCTTCTGCGGCGTGTTGGGGCTGGGCACGCTGCTACCCGGGGAAGGAGAAACCGACCTAAAAACGTTACGTCCCTTTGCTTCTGATCCACGCTGGCGCGTGCGTGAGGCCGTGGCAATGGCCCTGCAGCGCTGGGGCGCCAGGGATATGCCGGCGCTGTTGGCGGCCCTCGAGGACTGGAGTCACGGCAATCCGTTTGAACAACGGGCCGTGGCCGCCGCCTTGTGCGAGCCGGCCTTGCTGCGGGACAGTTCCGTCGCCGAGCAAACGCTGCGGCTGCTGGATTCCATCACGGCCGGCCTGGCCGCCAGCACCGACCGAAAATCCGAAGCGACCAGGGTCTTGCGCCAGGGGCTGGCCTATTGCTGGAGCGTGGCCGTGGCCGCCTTGCCGTCCACCGGCCGGCCGTTAATGGAGAAATGGGCCGGCGTCGACGACCCGGATGTCCGCTGGCTGCTGAAACAGAATCTGGCAAAAAAGCGCCTGATCCGGATTGATCCGGCCTGGGTAGAAGAAATGAAAGCCCGGCTGCAGTAAATCCGGTCTAGCGCCAGGGAATAGGCCAGATGCCTTCCGTCCGTGCCTCAGAAATATCCAGCCAGAAGTAGGCATCCCACACGTCCATATCCAGCATTTCCCGATCATTGCCCAAGAATTCGTCGGCGCCTATCTGAACGGCGTCCTCGAATGACATTTGCCCTACCACCGTGCCTTCCAGGAAATAGTAAGTGTTACTACCCTCGGCAATTGGCACTGCCACGTAGGCGTGACCGGGCACGGTGATGATTACCGGGTCCAGGAACATCTTTTCAAATGCAGAAGCAAACAACTGGCTTAGCTCGATACACATACCGCTGTGCGATTCGAGCACCTCGTACGGCAACTTGACCCGCTGCAGATACAGTCCCTCACTTTCCTCCTCGACCGACACAAAGGGCGTACCCACCGCCACGTAGATCACGTCGTAATAGTCGGCGACGGCATCGTAGATTGCCTTCATATTGTTCCAAACCTTGCCGGTGCTATCCTCCTCGTCGCCGTATCCCCACACGATTTGGCCATCCGGATGATAATCCGCGGCCAACCTGAGCAACTCGTCCAAAGCAGGATCGTTGGGGGTGACCATTGTCGCCTGGAAATATCTGGGGTTGTACACGTCCGGCATCGCCAATATTTTGTCTTCACGCGAATAGAGCGTGATGTTGGTGGTCTCCTCGTGAATGAGCCGTTTCTCCCCATCCTTGAGGTAATTGATCTCAACGTGCAGGCTACCTTCACGCATGTTGTACAACAAGTCCAGAGCCGTGGGCAGCAAAGGCGGATTCTGGGCCACTTCGACCGTTTCACCCGGCCCCAGCGTCACGGTGTCGATTGCCACGTCCGTGTAATTTGGGATCGACGTTTCGACCCAAACCTTGACCGGCTCCTCATTCTGATTCGTAAGACTGATGGTGACCAGGTTGGCGAAATACTGACCGTACAGATGATAGATGTAGGGCATGAGGTCCGACACTTGCAGATCGAAATCGATCTTATCCAGG
This sequence comes from uncultured Anaerolineales bacterium, assembly GCA_964529945.1. Classification (GTDB taxonomy): domain Bacteria; phylum Chloroflexota; class Anaerolineae; order 4572-78; family NAK82; genus CAZHBM01. Next base: position 28,791 of record CAZHBM010000004.1, read on the forward strand.
GTTGAGGTCGCCTGGGCCAGTTGGCGCGGTTCGAGGCTATCCGGCACGTAGACGACTTCGGGTTCTTCAAGCGCGCTGCGATCGAATTCCTCTCCGACTTGATCCGTCGTCTCAGGCAAAT